>JAZRUB010000099.1:0-10878 GCA_045652305.1 Eubacteriales bacterium | reverse complement strand
CAGTGTCCCGAAATTTTGTAAAGTTCGCGCTTCGCCATAAGCGGAGTTTTGGTGAGCAAGTATCCCCTGCTTTGTTCGACGTCTTCAATCCATCTTTGCATAAGTTGAATAACTCTTGCGCCCTTGGGCATCAATATCGGCAAACCTTGACCGATAACGTCAACAGTTGTGAAGTATTCAAGCTCACGACCTATTTTGTTATGGTCGCGTTTACGTGCTTCTTCAAGCTGTGCGATATATTCGTTCAACTCGTCTTTGCTGGGATATGCCGCGCCATAAACACGTTGAAGCTGTTTGTTGTTCTGGTCGCCTTTCCAGTAAGCGCCGGTACATTGCATGAGCTTTATTGCTTTAACCGCACCTGTCGAGAAAAGGTGAGGACCTGCGCAAAGGTCAACAAACTCGCCTTGGCGGTAGAAGCTGATAATTGCATCTTCGGGGAGTTCGTTTATAAGTTGAACCTTATACGGTTCGTTCTTTTCTTCCATAAGCGCAACAGCCTCTGCGCGAGGAAGCTCGAAACGCTCGATAAGGAGATTTTCCTTAACTATCTTCTTCATCTCGTCTTCGAGCTTCTTCAAAACTTCGGGAGTGAAAGGCGTTTCGCTATCGAAATCGTAATAAAAACCGTTTTCGACCGCAGGGCCGATAGTGAGTTTGGTTTCGGGATAGAGTCGTTTTACTGCCTGAGCAAGAATATGCGCCGCGGTATGGCGGAACACCTGCTTACCCTCTGCTTCGGCAAAGGTGAGAAGCGATATATCGTCGCCCTCTTTTATTTCGGTGTTAAGCGCACAAACACTGCCGTTCACCTTTGCGGCGATAACCGCGCGGGAGATAAGTTCGACTTCCTTTGCCGCCTCGTACACCGTAGTAGCGTTTTCTACGTTAAATTCGTTTTGATTAATGATAACTTTCATGTTTATCCCTTTCTGCCAAAAATATAAAAATAAACCCCGACAGCTCTAAAACTGTCGGGGTGCAAATTGACATTCGCACGGTTCCACCCGTACTTTTAACTTTTATATTCTGTTTTCGATGCTAAACAGGCGGTACCCGACACAGCGTTGCTTTATCACGCTTTCAGCCTATGGCGTGATTTCTCTGTAAGCCGTTTTGAATCGGACTTGTTCTGTTATCGTCACATCTAAAATCAGTATATCACTTTTTATCTATTTGTCAAGCACAAATTAAAGCTGATATACGCTTTCGCTGTCGAGTATTTCACAGCCGTGTGCGGTTAGTGCAGATATTGCCTTTTCGTTATCGGCAACGCGCATTATAAGATACGCTTTGTCATGATTAGGCGATAGAAAGGCGTACATATATTCAACACCCACCTCTTTATCAGCAACCAACGCCAAGGTTTCGGCAACTCCGCCCGGTCTGTCGGGAATACCAACCGCGATAACGTCGGTAAGCGAAACGGTAAGACCTGCTTCTTTCAAGGTCTTTTCTGCCTCGTAGGGTTTATCAACCACAAGACGCAAAATACCGAAGTCGGTAGTATCCGCAATAGAAAGTGCGCGAATATCGATACCTGCTTTCGCGATTGTTGCGGTTATTTCGGCAAGTCTGCCGGATTTGTTTTCAACAAAAACAGAAAGTTGCTTAATATACATATCGGTTTATCCTTTCTTTATTTAGATTTTCTCTTGTCTATAACTCGCTTCGCCTTGCCCTCGCTTCGCGGAAGTGTGCCGTATTCGACAAACTTAATACTTGCGTGAACGTTAAGTGTGCTTTGCATCGCACCCTCTAAACGCTTTTTCGCGCTTTCGAGGTCTTTGACTGTATCCGAGAATGTATTTGCGCTTATTTCAACCTCGACGGTAAGTGTGTCAAGATTGTTTACGCGGTCAACGGTGATAAGGTAGTTCGCTTCCATTCCCTGCGAAAGCAAAACGTGCTCGATTTGCGACGGGAAAACGTTGACACCGCGGATAATAAGCATATCGTCGCTTCTGCCGACAGGTTTGGACATTCGAACCGTCGTTCTTCCGCACTTGCATTTTTCATGCGTGAGCGAACAAAGGTCGCGTGTGCGGTAACGAATAATCGGGAGTGCCTCTTTACCTATGCAGGTGAAGACAAGTTCGCCAACCTCGCCGTCGGGAAGCGGTTCTAACGTTTCGGGGTCGATAACTTCGGGATAGAAATAATCTTCGTTAATATGCATACCGTTATGACATTCGCAGTCAAACGAAACGCCCGGACCTGCAATCTCGGAAAGACCGTAAATATCGTACGCCTCTATACCGAGCAAAGTTTCTATCTGTTTGCGCATTTCATCGGTCCAAGGTTCTGCACCGAAGATACCTGCGCGGAGTTTAAGATTTTCAAGCGGAATATTGTTATCACGTCTGTATTCGCCTAAGTACATCGCATAAGACGGGGTACAGCAAAGTATGGTCGAGCCGAAATCTTGGAAAATCTGCAACTGACGTGCAGTATTGCCCGTAGAAACGGGAACGGTAGTTGCGCCGAGGTATTCCGCACCGTAGTGCAATCCCAAACCGCCTGTGAACAGACCGTAACCGTACGAAACGTGTACGATATCGTCTTTTGTTCCGCCGGTTGCGGAAATTGCTCTTGCCGCGCTTTCCGCCCAGATGTTTATATCGTTTTTAGTATATCCGACAACCGTTTGTTTACCCGTAGTACCCGATGAAGCGTGTATACGTACAAGTTCGGTATTGGGAACCGCAAACAGACCGAAGGGATAGTTATCTCTAAGGTCGGTCTTTAATGTAAAAGGCAATTTAGTTATGTCGTCGATACTATTTATATCGTCGGGAGATAAACCCATTTCGTCGAACTTCTGCTTATAAAACGGTACGTTTTCATACGCACTCTTAACCATTTTTTTCAGGCGTTCGCTTTGAATAGCCCTCATTTCTTCAGGGGAGGCACACTCCACCTCGGGCTTAAAAATTCCCATTGTTATTTTGCTCCTTAATTAAAAACTCAAACGCGTTAAATGCTGTAACCCAACTCAAATGCTTTTTCATTGGTTTCGATGGTTTTTTGAGGAACGGTTGCGCGGATAGCGTTTAAACATTCTTCTTTATCAAAACCAAGCTGTTTTGCGGCGATACCCAACAATACGATATTTACCGCCTTTGCGCTGCCTGCCTGTTCAGCAAGAGAAAGCGCGTCTGCCGAAATAACCTTTACGCCCGATTCGGTTATGCGGTCAAGCACGTTTTCGGGATATTCGGCATTGCCCATAATAACGGGCATGGGGTCTATCTGCGCGGTGTTGGAGATTACCACACCGCCTTTTTTAAGATAAGGCAACCAACGTGCGCTTTCAAGCGCTTCGAAAGAAATCATCATATCGGCTTCGCCAAGGTCGATTACGGGAGAAAATACCTTTTCACCCGCACGAACGTATGTAACAACGCTACCACCGCGTTGGCTCATACCGTGAACCTCGCTGACTTTAACGTCAAGACCCGAGTCGATAAATATCTTGCCCATCAACTTAGAGGCAAGCAAAGTTCCCTGTCCGCCGACACCGACGATAAGAATATTAATAGAATTCATATTATTGCCTCCCTCAATTATTTACTTTCGGGCGATTTTATTGCGCCCAAACGACAACTTTCAACACAAACACCGCAACCCAAGCATTGATTCGGGTCGATAACAGCGCGTGTTTTGCCGTTTTCGAGTTTCTTCTGCGAAATAGCGGGACAGCCCACTTTAAGACATGCCTTACAGCCGACACATTTGTCCGCATCAACATAAAGTGCGGCATTGTGTTTTACGTTCTTAAGCAACGCGCAGGGACGTCTTGAAATAACAAGCGAAGGTTCCTCTGCCTGTAATTCTTCCTCAACTGCCGCCTTTGTTGCCTTGATATCAAACGGGTCAACAACCTTAATACGTGTAATACCGATTGCTCTCGCAAGGGCTTCGAGGTCAACGGCAGTTGTGGGGTCGCCCTTTATGGTCTTGCCGTTTAAGGGGTTGTTTTGATGTCCCGTCATACCTGTAATCGAGTTATCAAGCACGATTACGGTAGAAATACCCTTGTTGTAAACAATATCTATAAGTCCGGTGATACCCGAATGGATAAACGTCGAGTCACCGATAACGGCAATAGACTTCTTCGCAGCTTCACTTCCGCGTGCGGTGTTATAACCGTGAAGCGCCGAAACCGATGCACCCATACAAACACAGGTGTCCATCATCGAAAGCGGAGCCTGTGCACCGAGGGTGTAACATCCGATATCACCGCTGACGTAAAGATTCAAACCTTTAAGCGCGTAATAAAGACCTCTGTGAGGACAACCGGGGCAAAGTACGGGAGGACGTGCAGGAATTTCGCAGTCAATAGATACGGTTTCCTTTACCGTGCCGAAAATCGCCTTTTCGATAAGCGATTGGTTATACTCGCCAAGTGCAGGGAACACTTCTCTGCCGATAACCTTAACACCCAATTTAATGCAATGTGTTTCTATAATATCGTCAAGCTCTTCGATAACGTAAAGCTTCTTGACCTTTTTTGCAAAATCGATAATAGCCTTTTTGGGAAGCGGATTTACGATACCCAATTTTAAGTAACTTGCCTTTTCGCCCAATGCTTCACGTGCGTAAACGTAGGTGCTGCCAGCGGCAATAACGCCGATTTCGTCGGAAAACATTTCGATTTTGTTTACGCCGATTTCAAACGCTTCGGTGTCTGCCCATTCGGTCAAAGCATCGTTACGCGCTTCAACCTTTGCGTGTGCTTTGCGCGCCATTGCGGGCATCATTACGTTTTTCATAACGTCGCGCTTGTATTCTTTCAACTCAACGTCTTTCCTTTCGGAAACGGCAACGAGAGAGCGCGAGTGGCTGATTCTTGTCGAAAGACGAAGCAAGAACGGTGCATCGAAACGCTCGGACAAATCGTAAGCGATTTTGGTAAAATCAAGTGCTTCCTGGCTATCCGACGGTTCAAGCATAGGAACCTTTGCTGCAATCGCATGACGGCGTGAGTCCTGTTCGTTTTGCGAAGAGTGCATACCGGGGTCATCGGCAACGGCGCAAACCATACCGCCGTTTACTCCGATATAGGACGCGGTATAAAGAGGGTCTGCCGCAACGTTCAAGCCAACGTGCTTCATCGCACAAAACGACCTTGCACCGCCGAACGATGCGCCAATTGCAACCTCGAATGCCACCTTTTCGTTAGGTGCCCATTCGGAATATATTTCATCGTATTTACTAACCGCTTCGGTTATTTCGGTACTGGGAGTACCGGGGTAAGACGAAACAACGCGCACACCTGCTTCAAAAAGACCTTGCGCTACCGCTTCGTTACCCAAAAGAAGTTTCTTTTCCATAGCTATATCATTCTTTCCTTAATTATTTTTGTTCGTTACGCAAGTCAAGCACACGCTTTGCCTTGCCGGTGAAACGTTCGATAGAGTTCGGCTCAACGAGCGTTACCTTAATTTCTATTCCGAGAATGTTCTTAATATTATCATGAATACGCTTCTGAAGCGAAACAAGCTCTCCATATCTGTCAAGCAATCCGCCGTCGATAAGTTCTACGCGAACCTCCATAGAGTCGGAATAACCCTCTCTGCGAAGTACGAGCAGATAGTTCGGGCTGATTTCGGTCATGCCGATAAGCGCACTTTCCACCTGCGAGGGGAATACGTTTACACCGCGAACCTTTATCATATCGTCGCTTCTGCCGATAATCTTGTGCATTCTTGCGCTGGTTCTTCCGCACTTGCAAGGCTCGTAATTGAGCATGGTTATATCCTTGGTTCTATATCTGAGCATCGGCAGACCGCGTTTGGTAAGGTTGGTAACGACAAGTTCGCCCGTTTCGCCCTTATCAAGCACGTTTCCTGTTGCCGAATCTATAATTTCGCAAAGGAAGTGGTCCTCGTTTATATGCAGACCGTCGCGGTACAGACATTCGCCTGCCATGCCGGGACCGTTAAGCTCGGACATACCGTAGTTGTCGGTACAGAAGAAGCCGTTGCCCCAATGTGATTCTATTTCGTTACGCATTTCGGGAGTACAGCCTTCGCTTCCCAAAATGCCGTATTTAAGTTTATACTGACTCAACGGATATTTATCCGCCATGCCTCTTGCCGCTTCTGCAAGATACATACAGTAAGACGGAGTTGCGACAATCGCATCCGTGCCGAAATCACGCATGAATTTAAGCTGCTTTTCGGTGTTGCCCGAGGAAGTCGGCACAACCGATGCACCAATCTTTTCCAAACCGTAGTGCAATCCGAGCGCGCCCGTAAACATACCGTAGCCAAAACAGATTTGTACAATAGTACCCTCGTGCGCACCGCCCGCGGTAGCAACACGCGCAACCTGTTCGCTCCAATTTTCCATATCCTCACGCGTATAAGCAACAACCGTAGGGTTGCCCGTAGTACCCGACGAAGCATGAATACGAACAATTTTCTCCTTAGGGACAGAAACCATGCCGAACGGATATGTATCTCTTAAATCGTCTTTCGTAGTGTAGGGAATATACTCAATATCCGAAAGGCATTTTATCTTGTCGGCAGTAACGCCTGCTTTAGACAAACGTTTTGCGTAAAATTCGGAATTTTTTTCGCAGTAATCAACAAGCGCTTTCAGACGTTCAAGCTGTAATGCCTCCAATTCCTTACGAGGCATACATTCCATTTCTTTGTTAAAAATTCTGTTTTCCATTTATCTTTCTCCTTTTTGGAGGGTTTCACATTTTTGTGTCATTGCACTTACTGCAAACACAAGAACAAGCGATATTATCATAGCAAGACACGCAAAGTGTGCGCCCATGTCGTAAAGCTTTCCGAAACCGCCTAAAGTGATTTCACTTCCCATAAGTTTTGCAACAAGCGGAGGCAAAGCGACAGCAAAACCGCCAAGTATACCTGCCCAAGCGCCTTTTGCATTCGTCTTTTTCCAATAAAGCGAAACGGCATAGGGTGCCAGGAAGCTACCCGAAATGATACCCCAAGAATAGCTCATCATATCAAGTATCGGAGTGCCCGTACCTTTCCATGCGATAAGGAAAGAAAGAAAGACGAATACAACACAAACGATTTTGGTGAGTCCCGAAATATCTTTTTCTTTATCTTTCAAAAATCTGTCGCGCACGATATCCATAGTAAGTGTCGAAGAAGCGGTTATGGTTATTGAAGAAAGTGTAGAAACACTTGCAGCGATAAGAAGCACAAGCACGATACCTACCAAAACGTCGGCAATGCCTGCATCTTTAAGCATGTTCGGTACTATATAGTCTGTTCCGCCCTTGGGTTTGGCGTCAAAGAACAAGTGCGAAAGCGAACCGATAAGATAACCACCGCCTGCAACTACAAACGCAAAGAAAGTGGAAATTATCGTACCGCGCGAAACCTCTTTGTCATCGCGGATGCCGTAATACTTATGTATCATCTGAGGCAAACCCCACGTACCGAACGACGTCATGAGCACAGTTGCCCATAAACCGACGTGTGCAAACGCATCTAATTCAAGTTCTTGGGTTTTTGCGGTGATGTTTTTAAATCCTTCGGCAAATCCGCCGACGTTAGCGCTATTGAATACTGCAAATATCAATGCACCTACGCCGACAAGCATAACCGCGCCCTGAACGAAATCGGCACGGAGTGCGGCAACGTAGCCGCCCAAAACGACAAGCAACGCGCTGACAACCGCAATGATTATCATACACGCCATTTCGGGAATGCCCAAAAGAACCGAGCAGACACTTGTAAGTCCTTTATAAACCGATGCCGAATAGGGCATAAGGAAGATAAATATAACAATCGCGGAAAACAATTTCATCGTGCTCGAGCCGAAAGTCTTTTCGAACAACTGCGGCATGGAGGTTATTCCGTTTTCGCGAGTGACCTTACGTGTGCGCTTTGCCAACACAAGCCAAGCGAAAAGCGAACCGATTATCGCGTTTCCGACACCCGGCAACACGCCCCAAATACCGTATTTCCAACCTGTACCGCCTGCGTAACCGATAAACATTACCGCAGAGAAATACGCCGTTCCGTATGAAAAGGCAGACATCCACGCACCGGCATTACGTCCGCCGACTGTGAAATCGCCTATGCTTTTTGATTTCTTCGATGTGACGATTCCGATAACGCCCATAAACACTATGTACGCGCCTATCGTCAGCCACATTATTGCTTCTTTTGTCATGATTTAACCTATTTAAATTACAAAAAACTCTAATTCATGATATTATACTACCTTTTTTCACAGATTGCAATAGTGTAGCCGAAAAGAATCGAACCAAAATCGTCCAAAAAATGTACTTTTTTGCGTTATTTTCACACTAAAATGTAAATTTTTAAAAAGTATTGATTTTGTCAGTATTTTTGGTGTATTATTACCTTATTAAAAGTTACTTTTATTTGTATAAGGAAAAATACTGTTTTGAAGAAAATCTCTGTAGACAAGATACCGGGTTCGGTGTCGCAATATTTCGCTTACGAGGGCGTTTCGGCTGACGAAATCTTGGTTGCGCTTCGAAGTGACCTGCGCGAAGACGGAAGCAGAGGCGATTGCTTTGTTATGCTAATGCAGGACTCTTTCGCGGTTGCAGAGGGCATAATCGAGTTTACATCTGCCGGCCGTACCGCTTTGGGTGATTCAACAAGAAGCGAGGAATTTAAGGTTTCGCGTTTCGAAAAATTCGCTCTTTCGGATATCGGCGAGCCTCAAGCCGAGCAACTCATTTCCACAGGTCGAGTTGTTGCCGAAATGAATGGCGAATCAAAATTACTTTTTAACTTTTCATCCGCACACAAACACGGTGCTGCGGTCTTTTGTCGCGCAGTTAACGATTTAAAGAAAAACGGCAAATTGGATTTTTCGGAATATCAAGACGAGCATTACGAAAAACACGTCTGCCCGAAGTGCGGTCGCCGTTATCCCGACGAAGAACTAAGAATTTGTCCCAACTGCATGGACAAGGCACGTCTTGTAAAAAGACTCGGCACGTTGTTCTTCCGTTACAAGCGCTCAATCGCGTTGGTTTTGCTGTCGTTCGGACTAATTGCAGCGCTAAGCGTTGTCGCCCCCTACATAAGCAACGAGCGATTCTATGATGACGTATTGGGCAACGTCAACTCAACCGCGAAAGACGTAATAAGCATAGTTCTGCTGATAATCGGCGTGCGAGTGTTATCGCTTTGTGTCAACCTGTTAAGCGGTGCAATAAGCTCCTCGGTTGCGGCAGACGTCACTTACGACCTTAAAAAAATGATTTTTAATACCATAAGCAATCTGTCGTTGGGATTCTTCACCAACCGACAAACAGGCGGTTTGATGACACAGGTAAACAGCGACAGCTTGACGCTTTATTGGTTCTTCTGCGACGGATTCCCGTTCCTTGTGATGAACGTAGTTCAGCTTGCGGTGATAATGTGCGTAATGTTATCGCAAAACCTTGTACTCGCGCTGTATACTTTCGTCACTATTCCTTTGTTCTTCGCAGGATTTAAGTTTATTTTCAACGTTTTTGATAAATTACACGCAAAGAGCTATTCCAAACGCCGTTCCTTTAACTCCCTCGTTTCCGACGTGCTTAACGGCATGAGAGTTGTTAAATCCTTCTCCCGCGAGGACGAGGAAATGCGCCGTTTCAACAGCCGTAACGTTGAGTTGGCGCGTTCGAGAAACGAAATCCAAACATTCTCCGCAAGAGTGTTTCCGTTTTTGCACTACCTACTCCGTATCGGCTCTTACGTTGTTTGGGGTATCGGCGGTTGGCAGGTAATGAAAGCCACGGGCGACATGAGTTACGGTAGATTAATGGCGTTTATCGGCTATTTCTCGCTTATTTACGGTCCTATCGAACAGCTTGCCGACGTGTCTAACTGGTGGAGTGAAACGCTCAATGCGATTCAGCGACTTTTCGAAATCCGCGATGCGATTCCCGACGTGCGTGAATCGGAAAACCCCGTTACTCCTACCGAATGTAAAGGCGACGTGGAGTTTCGTAACGTGTCGTTCTCGTACGTGGAAAACCGCAAGGTTATCGAAGACGTCAGCTTTGATATCCCTGCAGGAAGCACGTTAGGTATCGTCGGTCAGACGGGTGCAGGAAAGAGCACGCTTGCGAATCTACTCACAAGGCTTTACGACGTAAAAACCGGCGGTGTTTATATCGACGGCGTCAACATTAAAGACCTTCCCTTTTCGTTCCTGCGTGAAAATATCGCAATCGTTTCGCAGGAAACCTATCTGTTCAGGGGAAGTATTCTCGACAATATCCGTTACGCTTGTCCCTATGCTACGCGCGAGCAGGTAATTGCCGCGGCAAAAACAGCGTCTGCGCACGACTTTATTGTAAAATATCCCGACGGTTACGATACACAAATAGGCTTTGGCAAAAAAGAGCTTTCGGGCGGTGAAAAGCAAAGGCTTTCTATTGCAAGAGCATTGCTCCGCGACCCGAAGATACTTATTCTTGACGAAGCAACCGCCGCTATGGATACCCAGACCGAGCGCAATATCCAAGCTGCGCTTGATAATCTGACCAAAAACCGCACAACCGTAATAATTGCGCACAGATTATCCACTCTGCGCGATGCCGATAAACTGATTGCGATTGAAAACGGGCGTGTTGCCGAAAGCGGAAGTGCAACAGAACTGCTTAAACAAAAGGGCGTTTATTACAAGCTCTACAAACTTCAAGCAGAGGCGCTTAAAACCGTCGGCATTGCCGAATAGCAACATCCCAAATGGTTAAAGGAGAAATCATGAACGATAATTTTTTGGACCTTGCCGAGGTCATATATCTTACAGCAGACAATTCACGTTTCTACCGAACGAAAAACGGCTTCCCTGCAATGGAGGCGGTTTTGCCGAAATTCGGTGACGATTTGGAGGCCAACGAAGACA
>JAZRUB010000098.1:0-3387 GCA_045652305.1 Eubacteriales bacterium | reverse complement strand
GTTTTGTTTGACGAAATAGAAAAAGCACACCCCGACGTACGCGCACTGCTCTTGCAGTTGCTTGACGAGGGTACACTTACAGATTCTTCGGGATTGACGGTGCGTTTCGATAATACGATTATAATAATGACGGCGAACTGCGGTCAGACGGGTTCGGGAATAGGGTTCGGGAGTGAAAATGTCAATTCCGTCAAAGACGAGGCGACAAAGCTTTTATCACCCGAACTTGTCGACAGAGTAGATGAGGTTATCATGTTCCGCGCACTTGGAAAAAAAGAGCTTTGTGCGGTAGCTCAAAGTCATCTTGACAACTTTTCGGCAAAACTAAAAGAAAACGGAATGGAGGTAGAAATATCTCCCGACTTTGCATTTAACGTCGTGGAATATAGTTCTGCGACAAGCGCACGTGCGGTGTCACGTATGGCTTTGCGCCTTGCAGAGGAGGCACTTTCGGAGGTTTTACTCGCCGACACGATAAAAAACGGCGAACTTGTTACGCTTTTTGCCGAAAATAGACACGGAATATCAAAAATAAAGCAAAACACCTATTGACAAGAGGAAATAAAGGGTGTATAATACCGCCTGTAAAGTAATTTTCTTTACAGGCGTTTGCTTTTTTTATAAAGTGAATTTGTCGGGAGGGTGGACTCGTGAATGAAGATAGGGCATATATCTGCCGTTTGATTGATATTTACGGAAACGCACTCTCCGAAAGGCAAAAAGACGTTGTTGATTTATATTATAACGAGGACCTTTCTCTTGCAGAGATAAGCGAGAATTGCGGAATCACCCGTCAGGGTGTGCGTGATGCAATACGTCACGGAGTGGAAATGCTTTATTCGCTTGAAAACTCGCTTGGGTTCTATGTGAAGACCGAAAGGCTGACGAAAATAGCGAACGATATCCGTAAAACCGAGGATATTTCGGAAACTCATCGTCTTGCCGAAACGATTATAGGAGAACTTTAATGTTTCAGAGTCTTGTAGAAAAGATGTCCAACGCCTTTTCGAAGTTCCGCAACAAAGGTAAACTCACCGAGGCCGACGTTAAGGCCGGCATGCGTGAGATAAAACTTGCCCTCTTGGAAGCGGACGTTAACTTCAAGGTGGTTAAGGAATTCGTTGCCCGTGTTTCTGAACGCGCTGTCGGAAACGAAGTGCTTGAAAGCTTATTGCCTGCACAGCACATAGTTAAGATAGTTAATGAAGAACTTGTCGAATTAATGGGCGGCACAAACCAAAAAATAAATATTTCACCCAAACCTCCTACCGTTATACTTATGTGCGGTCTTCAGGGTTCGGGTAAAACCACGCATTGCGGTAAACTCGCGCGTATGTTTAAAAAGCAGGGACGTAACCCTTTGCTTGTTGCCTGCGATATATACCGCCCTGCCGCTATTACTCAGTTACAGGTTGTAGGCGAAAAGGTTGGGGTACAGGTATTCGAACGTGGCACGAGCGACCCTGCCGAAACCTCGAAAGAAGCTATAAAACACGCAACAAAATACGGTTTTGATACCGTAATCATAGACACCGCGGGTCGACTTCACGTTGATGAAGAACTCATGGAAGAGCTCAAACGTGTTAAAGAAGTTACCGAACCTGCTGAAATTTTGCTTGTAGTAGACGCCATGACGGGACAAGATGCCGTTAACGTTGCAAAGAGCTTTAACGATTTGTTGGATATAACAGGCGTTATCCTCACTAAAATGGACGGTGACACACGTGGCGGTGCGGCTCTTTCGGTAAAATATATCACCGGAAAGCCGATAAAGTTCATAGGTACGGGCGAAAAGCTCGATTGCTTAGAACCCTTCCACCCCGACAGAATGGCATCGCGTATTCTTGGTATGGGTGACGTGCTCACCCTTATCGAAAAGGCTGAACAGCAAATCGACGAGAAAAAAGCACTTGAAATGGAGCGTAAGTTTCGCGAGCAGAGCTTCACGCTTACCGATTTTCTTGACCAGTTGGCAACGCTCAAGGACATGGGTTCTATGGAATCGCTCCTTGGCATGATGCCCGGTATAAAACCGTCTGCGCTGAATAATGCGAACATCGACGAAAAGGCACTTGCTCACACCGAAGCGATAATCCTTTCGATGACTCCGTATGAACGTAATCACCCCGATGTTTTGAATTCCTCGCGTAAACGCCGTATCGCCGCAGGTAGCGGAAGAACGGTAGAGGAAGTAAACCGTCTGCTGAAGCAGTATGAGCAGACAAAGCAACTCATGAAGCAATTTATGGGTAAAAAAGGTAAAAAAGGGAAGTTCAAATTTCCTTTTTAATAAATAATTTTATCAATAATTTTTTGGAGGCTATTTAAAATGGCAGTTAAAATCAGACTTAGAAGAATGGGCGCAAAGAAAGCTCCCCACTACAGAATCGTTGTTGCAGATTCCCGTTATCCTCGCGATGGTAGATTCATCGAAGAAATCGGTTTCTACAACCCCATGACCAACCCCGCAGAAGTTAAAATCGATTCCGAAAAGGCAAAGAAGTGGATTGCCAACGGTGCACAACCTACCGATACCGTTAGAGACCTTCTTAAGAAGAGCGGAGTATTGGATTAATGAAACAGATTCTTCTCGATATCACAAAAGCTATTGTTGAGGAACCTGATGCGGTATCTGTAACCGAAAAGGTTAGCGGTGATACTGTTGTTCTCGAACTTTCGGTAGCGAAGCACGATATGGGCAGAGTTATCGGTAAAGAAGGCAAAATCGCAAAAAGCATTCGTACTGTAATGCGCGCAGCGGCTGCCAAAGAGAACAAACGCGTTATCGTAGATATTATCTGATGAGGCGTTATCTTGAAGCAGGAAGGCTAAATTCTCCGCGTGGATTGAAAGGCGAACTCCGTTTTGATTGTTGGTGCGACAGCATTGATTTTTTAAACGGAGTTAAATGTCTTTACCTCGATTCCGAGGGTAAACGTCCGTTAGGAGTAAAGGCTTTCCGTGAATCTGTTTCCACCGTTATATTCGAAGGCTACGAGGATAGAAATTCTGCCTCCACCCTTACGGGAAGAATAGTATATTTCGACCGTGAAGATATCACTCTGCCTGACGGAGTGTATTATAACGATGACCTTATAGGTCTGCCTGTTATCGATGAGGCTACAGGTGAAAGTATAGGCACTTTGAAGCGTATCGAAGAGGGCATGGCATCTGACATTTATTATGTCGAGGGTGAAAAGAAATATATCTTTCCTGCGGTGGAGGAATTTATCGTAAAAACCGACTTGGATGTCGGAATAACCATCCGTCTTATCGACGGTTTTGAAGTGTAATTATACCTTTTAGGAGAATGCGAAGATGAACTTTGAGGTACTTACGCTTTTTCCCGATTCTCTCAGACCGATATTCGGCTCGAGCATAATCGGC
>JAZRUB010000097.1:0-7143 GCA_045652305.1 Eubacteriales bacterium | reverse complement strand
TCACCGCGCAGGCGGCGGCAGCTGGTGGATGGAAAGCTACAACAACCTCCTCGACCACGCAATGCGTTTGTGTCCCGAAGGACGTGCGCTTTCTACCGAATGTACCGCTGACCCGTTCATGAAGCATCTCCAAGCATATTTGACTTGGCTTTGGGTTCATAACAGACAGGTCCCTGCGTTTGTAGTTGTTTACTCGGGTTACGTAACCATGTTTGGTAGAAACTACCGCTATATGCCCGATGACGACGATGAAGGTCAGCGCATCATGGCGGCTCAATCGCTTACTTTCGGTGAGCAGATGGGTTGGACCTCTCCCGAATCCTACTTCAACATGAAAAACAGAGGATTCTATAAGAGATGTGTTCAGGCAAGAGATGAGTTAGGCTCTTATATGTATAACGGCAAATTGCTCCGCACTCCCGAATTTACCGACGATGCAGCGATTTTGCGTACCACACGTTGCAAAGAAGCACGTAACGGAATTGTTGAACACTCTGCAACCTTCTGTGAACATTGGGAAAGAAAAGACGGTCAAAAATTGTTGCTTCTCGTAAATGCATCGGAAGAAGCGGCTGAAATGACTATTACCGCAAATGTTGCCGATGGCAAATACGCTCTCAAGGGCGATGCAGAAGGCACTCTTACAATAGAAAACGGAATTGGTAAGGTTAAATTACCTCCTCTCTCCGTTGTTTATTCGATTCATACCCTTTAAACGGAGTTTTAATAATGTTATTTAGGTTTTTCCGCCCCGACATGGCGTTTTGCGATATTTATACCATCTCACCCGAAGCGTTAAACGAGCTTGGGGTAAAGGGCGTGGTTTTTGATATTGACAATACGGTTGCGCCTTATGAGGTCGAACGTCCCACCGAAGAAATGAAAGATTATTTCTCGCGTTTGCGCGATTCGGGTATAAAAATGGCGTTCGTTTCC
Organism: Eubacteriales bacterium; assembly: GCA_045652305.1. Taxonomy (GTDB): domain Bacteria; phylum Bacillota; class Clostridia; order Oscillospirales; family CAG-382; genus Coliplasma. The sequence goes on along the minus strand of JAZRUB010000097.1, from coordinate 6,207 downwards.
AACAATCAAGGTGCAAGAGTAACGACCTTTAACGAAGGTTTGGGGTTGTTTTACGTCTGCAAGGCGGGAAAACCATCCCCCAAGGGGATTCGTAAATGCATAGCGCATTTCGGACTGAAAAATGACGAAGTTATCGCAGTCGGTGACCAGATTTTTACCGACTGTCTAGCGGCGCACCGCGCAGGAATAAAATTTGCGATTGTAAAACCGATTCAACCGGTAGAATCTAACTTTTTCCGCATGAAACGCTTTTTCGAACGGCCTTTCGTTAAGAAACTCGACTGGCTGAATCCCAAAAATGCGTTAATGAAAATCAGAAAAAACAAAACCAAGGAACAATGAAAATGACTGCAAAATTCGGACCCGGCGGAAACTCGGATGCGTTTCGCGCCGCAGGCGGTAAATCGACACTTCAAGCACCCGGATTTGTAAAATCGTTGGGGCTTGACGCTTATGAATACGAAGCAGGTAACGGCATAACCGGCAGTAACGAAATGTTTTACGCCATCGGCGCAAAAGCAAAAGAGCACGGCATAAGCATGTCGTTTCACGCACCCTATTTCATCTCGCTGTCGTCGGTTGAAAAAGAAAAACGCGACAACAGCGTTGAATACATACGCAGAAGTGCCGAAGTTAGCGACCTTTTGGGCGCAAAAACAATGGTAATACACTGCGGTTCGTGTGCGAAGATAAGCAGAGAGACCGCTATGGAGTACGCGCATGAAACGTTAACGAATACCGCGCGAATGATGTACGACAATGGTTTTTCGGTTATTGCAGGTATCGAAACGATGGGCAAGGTAAATCAGTTGGGTACGCTTGACGAGGTTTTGAAACTTTGCAAGATTGCCAAATGTTTCTCCCCCGTTGTGGATTTTGGGCACCTAAACGCGCGTGACAGAGGGGTGTTTTACACCGCCGACGATTACAAGCGCGTGTTTGATAAAATTTCGCACGAACTCGGCGCGGAGTATGCCGAAAATCTGCATTGCCATTTTTCGAAGATAATGTACACCGATATGGGCGAAAAGAAGCATCTTACCTTTGAAGATGAGGTTTACGGTCCCGAATTCGAGCCTCTTGCCGAGGCAATCGTTTCGCTCGGGGTTGCGCCTACGATTATTTGCGAATCGGCAGGTACGCAATCGGACGATGCCGTAATTATGAAAATGATGTATGAGAAAGAAAGAATCAAACAAAACCGATAAAAAAACAGGACGTGTTTTCAAAACTCTGCTGAAAGTCACTTTGATACTTCTGATTGTAGGGGTGTTGACCGTTGCGGTGTGCAATATCATCGTAATCGCGTCTGCGAGTAAATATATCGTGGATTTTGATACGGCGGCAGAACTTGGAAACATAGATTGCATTATCGTGCTTGGCGCAGGTGTAAAAGAAGACGGCACGTTGTCGAATATTTTGCACGAGCGTGTTGAATGCGGTATGAATCTATATTTTTCGGGCGCGTCGGAGAGGTTGCTGTTAAGTGGTGACCACTCGCGAGAAAACTATAACGAAGTCGGCGCGATGAAGGAATATATGGTCTCGCGCGGAATAGACAAAAACGTTGTTTTCACCGACCACGCGGGATTTGATACATACGATACAGCATACCGAGCCAAAGAGATTTTCAAGGCGGAGAGAGTTTTAATCGTCACTCAGGATTTCCATATTTCACGCGCCGTGTTTATTGCGCGGTCGGTGGGACTTGATGCTTACGGCGTGGAATGTGATACGGGAAGATTGGGCAACAATATATTTGACGATTTGAGAGAGGTTGCCGCGAGAACGAAATACGTGCTTGACGCCATTTTTAAGCCGAAGCCGAAATACTTGGGTGAAGCAATACCGATATGGGGAGAAGCGTCTTTGACAGACGGATAAACAGATATGAAATTTAACGAAATTACGATTCATACCACAACTGCTGGAAGCGAAGTTGTTTCGGGCGTACTTTTTAACGAGGGCATAAGTTGCTTTTCGGTGGAAGACCCTCGCGACTTGATGGAGCTTTTGGAAAACAAATACGTTCCCGTTGACTACGTCGAGGAGGGTTTAATCCGCGAAGACGGCGACGTCTTGGTGCGCGTTTACCTTGCCGAAAACGAGCAGGGACAGTTACAGCTCGACGGCATTCTTGCAGGTATAGAAAAGCTTAAAGCATCAAACGAGGATTGGCTCGGTTCGCTTGAAACCGAACTTTCGGTTACCGACGAAAAGGATTGGGAAAACAACTGGAAACAGTATTTTCACCCCCTTCCCATCGGCGAAAAATTCTTGGTCGTTCCGTCTTGGGAAAAGGAAGAAAGCGACGACAGATTGGTTATAGAAATCGACCCTGCATCTTCGTTCGGTACGGGCAGACACGAAACTACCGCGCTTTGCTTGGAAGCTCTCGAAAAGTTGTCCCCCAACGGAAAAGAAGTGCTTGACATGGGTTGCGGCAGCGGTATACTCGGTATCGGTGCGGCATTGATGGGCGCAAAGCACATCGATGCGGTTGACATAGATATGGTTGCTTCGCGTATCGCTGACGAAAACGCGGAGAAGAATAACGTAAGCGAAGTTATGTCGGTATATTGCGGTAACGTGCTCACCGACGAAAAATTGTGGAACTCGTTTGCCGAAAAGAAATACGACATTATTCTTGCAAACATCGTTGCGGATATTATCAGCGATATGCTTCCGCTTTTTGATGCTTGTCTTGTAAATGACGGCAGACTTGTATGCTCGGGCATAATCTCCCCGAGAAAAGAGTTTGTGCTTGATGCGCTTAAAGCAAACGGTTTCGAAGTTGAGGAACTAAAAGAGAAAAACGATTGGGTTGCGATAATATGCAAGAAAAAATCGGCGTAAGCGTTGAACGCGAAATGCGTTCTCTCGAAGAACAGCTTAATTATCATTCGCGTCTTTATTACGAACTCGATTCTCCGTTGATTCAGGACGAAGAATACGACGCCCTTTTTCGTCGTTTAGTCGATTTGGAAAAGGAATATCCCGAATACGCCTCACCTAATTCGCCGACACAACGCGTTGGCGGTAAGGTTTCCGAGGGGTTTGTTAAGGTGCGCCATGAAGTGCCTATGGATTCGTTCGGGGATATTTTTTCGGAGGAAGAAATATACGATTTCGTCGGCAAAATAAAAGCCGAATATCCCGAAGCCGATTTTTATGTTGAAAAGAAATTCGACGGTCTTTCGGTTTCACTCGAATACGAAAACGGCATCTTGGTTCGCGGATTGACGCGCGGTGACGGAGTATTTGGGGAAGACGTAACCGAAAACATAAAGACTATTAAGTCTGTTCCGCTGAAGCTTAATAATAATATCGAAAAGCTTATAGTACGCGGTGAGGTTTATATGCCTCGCAAGGTTTTCGCGAAGTTAAACGAAAAGCGCGAAGCCAATGGTGAAAAAACCTTTGCCAACCCTCGCAATGCCGCTGCAGGTTCACTCAGACAGCTCGATTCTAAACTTTGCGCGGCAAGAGGACTTGACATTTTTATTTTTAATATGCAACTTGCAAACGAAATGCCCATCCGTCATTCCGAATCGCTTGAAACCTTAAAGGATTTGGGTTTTACCGTTTCGGAGGGGGGAGTTCTTTGCAACACCGCTGACGAAGTGGTAGAAGCTGTCCGCGCGATAGGTCAGTCGCGCCCGAAGCTTGCCTACGATACCGACGGGGCGGTTATCAAGGTTGATAAACTATCATTACGCGAACGGCTGGGAAGCACTGCCGCCGCACCGAGATGGGCGGTTGCGTATAAATTCCCTGCTGAGATAGCCGAAACGGTGCTGAACGATATAGTCGTTCAGGTCGGCAGAACGGGTGTGCTCACTCCCCGCGCTGTACTTGAACCTGTTAGACTTGCGGGAAGTACGGTTTCGTACGCGACACTTCACAATATAGATTTTATCCGCGAGAGGGATATCCGCATTGGGGACACGGTTCGTCTGCGCAAAGCGGGTGATATTATCCCCGAAATAATCTCGGTAGTTACAGAAAAACGAAAAGAGTCGGCAATGCCTTTCGAAATGCCTACCGTATGCCCGTCGTGCCATGAAAAAGTTTACCGCGCCGGGGGCGAGGTTGCGACAAGGTGTCTAAACCCCGACTGTCCTGCACAGCTGAGCAGAAGTATTATACACTTCGTTTCGCGCTCTGCCATGAATATCGACAATCTTGGCGAAAGCGTTATTGAACAGTTTATCGAAAACGGTTTGATAAAGAGCGTTGCCGACCTTTATTATTTGAAAAAAGAAGATATTGTATCTCTCGACCGCATGGGCGAAAAGAGCGCGTCGAATATAATCGAGGCGATTGATAAAAGCCGTACGGCAGGACTCGAAAAACTGCTTTGCGGACTTGGCATTACTCATATCGGCGAAAAGGCGGCGCAATCGATTGCATCGCGATTCGGAGATATTCATTCGGTTATGTCCGCGACGGTGGAATCGCTTTTGACCATTGACGATATAGGAATAGAAAGTGCCGAATCGGTTGTCAGATTCTTTTCTGACGAACATTCAAAAAATCTTATCGAGAGATTGTTATCCGCAGGAGTTTCGGGCGAAAGCACAGAAAAACCGCTTGGCAATTCGCTTCAGGGCAAAACGGTTGTAGTTACCGGCACGTTGCCGACGCTTAAACGCCAAGAGGCGGAAGCGCTTATCCGCGCACACGGCGGAAACGCATCGGGCTCGGTTTCGAAAAAGACCTCGTTTGTGCTTTGCGGAACAGACGCGGGAAGCAAGCTGACAAAGGCTCAATCGCTCGGTATACCGATAATCAGCGAGGCAGAGTTTTTAGAAATGATAGATAACAAAGGAGAAACATTATGAATTACTCCAATCTTCCGATATTTGCAACCGCCGATATAGTAGTTTGCGGTGGCGGTACAGCAGGTGCGTTTGCCGCAAAAGCGGCGGCGGACCAAGGCAAAGACGTTTTGGTTATCGAACAGTTCGGTTCGCTCGGCGGAACTGCGACAAATGGGCTTGTTCTCCCGATAATGTCTACGCATATTGCCGAAAATCCGCAATGTTCGTATATAAGCAACCTCGTTCGCGACAAAATGGTCGCTATCGGTGCGGCAAGTGCGAACGGCGCAAACTTCGACCCGTTGATGCTCAAGGTTGTACTTGAAGGTATGTGCGACGAGGCAGGAGTAAAGATGTTGTTCCATACCTTTATTGCCGACGTCGTGGTAAACGACGGCAAAATCGAAGCCATTGTTGTCGCAAACAAGAACGGATTGGGACTCATTAAGGGTAAAATATTCATCGACGGTACGGGCGACGGCGACGTTTGTGTCCGCGCAGGTGCAAAATATTCAAAAGGAAACCCCGAAACGGGTAAGAACCAGCCTATTTCGCTTCGATATATCGTTTCTAACGTAGATACCGAGGCGTTCGGCAAGTTCATACTTGAAACCATCGAAAAAACAGGAAAAAATGTAGGCGCAAGTTATAACGACGGCAGAGTTTACGTTGCTTGCTGTGCAGGTGATAAATGGGCGTTTGCCGACATATTTGATGAGGCTATCGCCAACGGCGACCTAACTCCTGATGACAAGGCGTACTGGCAGGGATTCGTCGTTACGGGCAGACCTAACTGCGTGGCATTCAACAACCCCGAATTTTTCGACGAAACCGACGGTACAGACCCCGAGGTTCTTACAAAAACACAAATTAACGGAAAACAGAGAATTCTCCGTCAGATGATGTTCTATAAAAAGTACCTAAAAGGGTTCGAAAACGCTTACGTTTCGGATATTTCGGCTATGGTCGGCATACGCGAGAGCCGTAATATCGTCACCGAATACGTACTTACTGCCGAAGACCTTATCACAAGAACCAAGTTTGACGATATGTTCTGTCAATCGAACTATCCCGTTGACATACACGGCAAAACACTTAGATGCGAAAGCAATCTAACCCCCGTAGACGACGGAAAGCCTTGGTACGAGATACCCTATCGTTCGTTGGTGGTTAAAGGCATTGACAATCTTTACATCACGGGCAGATGCTTGGGTGCGGAATTTTTGGCGCAAAGTTCATTGCGTGTTCAACACTCGGTACGCGCATCGGGCGAGGCGGCAGGTATCGCTGCGGCAATCGCGCTTGACAAAAACATTCTTCCTCGCGACGTCGACGGACAAGAAGTACGCAAGATTATGATAGAAAAAGGCGCAGATTTTGTGCT
>JAZRUB010000096.1:0-9548 GCA_045652305.1 Eubacteriales bacterium | reverse complement strand
TCCACATATGTTGCTCACCGAGTTTTACGTTGTATATGAACGAATCCTCGTTTTCGGTTTCAGCACGTGTTATTTCTCCAACACATACGCCGTAAAGGTAATTCGGACCTTCGTCTTCAAATTCAGTAAGGTCGAGTTCTTCCTTCAAACAAAGGACAAATTCATCGGAAACAAACAAATCATGTTCGGCAAGTTCCACCTTGCTCATGCCGATAAACGGCGACGCGTAACGAGTTGCACGCTGGTCCTCGACGGGATATATAACCTTGTCGAAAGCCACTTCTTTGACGATTTCGTTCTCTTCGAGGATTTTATACGCTTCAAGCGTATCAACACCGTCTGCGACCTTGATAGAGTAACATTTAACAAGTTCACCGGGGTCTTCGACTATGCGTCTGAATTTAACAATGCTTACGCCGAGAAAATCAAACGGACCTTCGCCTTTGAATTCAGCAGAATCGAAAAATTGGGTCGACCAAACCAGCAACGTGCCCTTTACAAAGGGTACGCCCTCGATTGCCTCGAGTTCATCCTTTTTATTTATGTCGGGTTCTTCCGGCTGGTAATCGACAGGCCCTATGTAGCTAAGACGCACTTTCTTAATATTTTCGTTCTCGCGAAGAATTTCGAGTGCTTCAATCGTGTCAACACCGTCTGCAAGTTCAATATGATAACTTTGCGCAAAAGGTAACGAATCACCGCTTAGAGCATCCGGCAGGGCAACCTCGTAGATTTCAACAATGCTCACTCCGAAAAAGTCAAACGGACCTTCGCCTTTGAATTCGTCAGCGTCAAAAATCACATCTGTCCAAACAGTCAACTCGCCCTTTAGGTACTTAAAGCCCTCATGGATTCCGATATTTTCGTCTTCGGGTTCTTCAATATCGCCACCGTCGGGATATGCTATGTAGTTAAGACCTACTTCCTGAACAATTTCGTTTTCTTGGAGAATTTCGAGTGCTTCAATCGTGTCAACACCGTCTGCAAGCCCGATGCAATAACATTCAAAATCACCGCCTGCAACTTCTGCCGATATGAGAACTTCAAGTCGGGTAATGCTTATACCGAGAAAATCAAACGGACCGTCGCCTTCGAATTCGGCAGGGTCAAAAAACGTGGTAGTCCAAACTATCAGCTCGCCCTTTACGTACTCCGCGCCCTCGTAAATTCCAATGTCTTCGTCTTCAATAGCGGATACGCAAAGCGCAAACGATGTGAAAATGAAACAGATTGCCAGTAATAATGCGATTTTCTTCATGGTGGTTCTCCTTTTCTGTTATTTTTTTATATTATTTTCGTTTTTCGAAACAGAACGCGAGTGCTATTTTCTATATTTGATTATATAATCGAATGGTTTTTCTTGTCAACAGGGACTGAAATTTTCTCAAAAAACCATAAAAATCGCTAACAGATTTTTCGCAACTTGAACAAATCCTCTTGCCTTTTTTCTTTTTTATTTAATATACCGAATTGGGATATTTTTATTATACCAAAACGGGATAATAATGTCAAGAGGGTTTTATGATGAGAATAAAAGAATTACGAAAATCAAAAAAAATATCACAATTAAAAATGGCGCTTGACCTTAACACGAATCAAAATACCATAAGCAGATACGAAACAGGCGAACGGGAGCCTGACATATCCGCCCTTATCAAAATTGCAGATTATTTCAACGTTTCGATTGATTATCTCGTCGGCAGAACGGATAATCCGACGGTGAACAAGTAGTTACTTGGTTTGTACAATAAATATTTTCTAAAAACGGGTATAATATGCCCGTTTTTTCTTGCATTTTTATAAGAAGTGTGATATATTTATAAATTGGATAATGATAAACAATCGATAACTATACCCACAAGCAAGGAGGAGGACAAGTTGAAAAAACGGCTTATTGCGATTGACGGGCTTGATGCATCGGGAAAAATGACTCAAACCGAATTATTGAAAGATTTGTTGTCCGACTTGGGTGTTCCCTACCGTTATCTCTCTTTCCCTACTTACGATGCCGATTATTCGGCTCACGTGAATATGTATTTAAAAGGACGTTTCGGTGACGACCCCGAAATTGTCAACCCTTATGCCGCAAGCAGTTTCTTCGGTGCGGACAGATATTGCTCTTATTTGCTCGATTGGAAGAACGATTACGAATCGGGCAGCGTTATACTTGCAAACCGCTACACCTCTGCAAATGCGGTTCATCAGCTTTCAAAGCTCGAACCCGATAAATACGACGGTTTCCTTGAATGGCTTATGGATTACGAATACAACAAATTGGGAATCCCAAAACCCGACGCCGTTGTTTATCTATGTGTTCCGCCCGAAGTATCTTCGAAAATGATACAGCACAGATGTGACGAAACGGGTGCTGAGAAAGATATTCACGAAAACAACAAAAAACACCTTGAAAATTCCTACCGCGCCGCACTTTATTCGGCAGAAAAGTTGGGTTGGATAAAAATCGACTGTGCGCAAGGTGACTCGCTCCGTTCGCGCGAGGACATACATAAAGAAATCGTAGAAAGACTAAAGAATATAATTCCCGAATTGAACCGAAAGGACTAAAACATGGCAAACGTATATATTCTCCTCGCAAGAGGATTTGAAGAAAGCGAAGCACTCGTTCCTGCAGACCTTTTAAAACGTGCAGGTGCAAACGTCGTGCTTGTTGCAACCGAGGGAGGTCTTGCCGTAACAGGCTCTCGCGGCTTTACAATTACTGCTGATATTACTATCGACGAGCTTCGCAAGGAAGATATGAGCTGTGTCGTGCTCCCCGGCGGACTGCCCGGAACCGAACTGCTCGGCAACAATCCGAGGGTGCTTGACACAATCGAATACGCGGCAAACAAGGGTTTGTTCATCGCGGCTATATGTGCCGCACCGTCGATACTCGGCAAGATGCGTCTGCTTGACGGCAGAAACGCTGCTGTTTATCCCGACTTTGCAGAGCAGCTCCAATATGCAAATATAACAGGAAAGAAAGTCGAACACGACGACATATTCATAACCGCAGAGGGCATGGGTGTTTCGTTTGAATTCGGTTTTAAGCTTATCGAAGTTATGTTCGGCGCACAAGCAGCCGAGGATATTCGCAACTCGGTAAGATATAAATAAAAACGCGCATATTAATTAATAATGAAGGGAGGGTTTAAAAATGACCGAAGAAACAAAAGCGCGATTTAAAAATCCGCTTATAACCACACCGTTGTTGGTCATTTTCGTAATCGTTGCAATGCAGATGTCAAAGTACGCATTGCAAACCCTTCAAAGCGACACGAACATTTTTGTCGCCGTAGGTATTATCCAGTTGGCGACGCTTGCTCTGCCTTGCATGCTTTACTATCTGTTAAAGGGCCGTAAACTGCAAGAGCCGATATATCTCGTTCCGCGTGGCGGCACTCACATTCTTTTTATAATATTTTCCGCTTTGTTTTTCATCTGCGGAATGCTGTTTATCAAATATTTCTATTTTGTAAACGGCGGTTCGGTCGCTTCGCTTGTGAATTTCTATGATGACTTTTCGGGTACTGCCGAAACTTCAAGTCAGATAGAAATTATCCTGTCACTTATAATTATCCCTGCGTTTTGCGAAGAATTTTTCTTTAGAGGCATCGTTTTTTCGGAATACCGCAAATATGGAACAACAAACGCGGTGATTATGTCCGCGCTTTGCTTCTCGATGCTTCATTTTTCGATAGAAAATATGTTTATCTATCTCTTTACGGGGCTTTTACTTGGATTCGTAACCGCTATTACAAGGTCGATATTCCCGTCGATTGCGCTTCACCTTTTGAGCAACACGTTAAGTATCTATGCGAGTGACGCATTTTTACGCGTTACGGTTGTCAAAAACGGTGCGTTCTTTATCGGTTTCGTTCTTGTGTTGCTTACCTGCATTACGTTTGCGCTCATGCTTACACGTGTTGAGAGTATTTGTTATGCGTATGCCGACAAACCTCCGGTTGAATCGCTACCCCCGAAAAGCAGTTCGAATGTTTTGAAAGTTTTTTTCTCACCTACGTTTATTGTTCTCTTTTTGACTTTTATAGTCGTTTCGGTTTTAATTTGAGGAGGTGTCGCTCTTGGCAGATAATAAAGAACGCAGTCGCGCTGATGAGATTTTCGACGTGTTGAATTCGCTCGACGACACAACCATGCCCTCGGACGAAGAAACCGCAGACAATACTTCCGAAGAAACTCGCAGTCGTGCAGATGAAATTGCCGAAATCTTGAGTTCGTCGGGCAATACAACCATCCCCTCCGACGTTGAAGAAAATGTCGAAGGAATCGTTGAAGAAAACACCGAAGAAAGTGTCGAAGAAAACATCGACAACGCTCCCGAAGAAGCTCGTAGCCACGCGGATGAGATTTTCGACGTGTTGAGCTCGCTTAACGACACAACTATTCCCTCTGACGTTGAGGAAACCGTCATTGATGGGACTTACGAAACGAATGAGCCCAGTGTTGATGAAATATTGGGAATGTTCTCTGCGGACACACCCGCAACAGAAGAAGCAACAGAGGAAAACCCTTTCTTCGAAAGCGAAGAAAGCGAAATCCCCGTTGCAATATTCAGCCATCTAAGCGAGGAAAGTGACGTTTCACAGGTTTCGAGCGTTGTGGAAAACACTCCCCACTTCACCGACCACCTTTCGAGCGAGGAAGAAGCTCAAGCTTCTTTGCAAGAGGAAGAAGATAACGAAGAAGACCTTGAAACCGAATCGAAAACAGGCTCGGCTATTAAAAGCGTATTTCGGCAGTTGAGTATCATCCCGAAAGCGATTATTTATATTTTGTTGGTGGTTATCGCATCGGCTTATCTTTCTTATTATATTATAACAATCGGCAATGACGTTTTCGCGTTGGTCGACGACAATCGCGAGGTCACTCTAACGATAGAAGATGGCGCAACGCACGAATCTGTCGCGGCACTTTTGAAAGAAAAAGGCGTTATCGAATACGACTGGGTGTATGAACTATACATGCAGTATCGCGGCGACGGTGACAGCTCTAACGAATATATCCCCGGCGAATACACTCTTAACACAAATTATAACTATTCTCAGATAATCAACAAGCTTACTTCCACGGTTGTCAAGCGCGAAGTCGTTACGGTAACAATCCCCGAAGGCTTTACCATTGACCAGATAATCGACCTTTTGGTCGAAAAAGGCGTGGGACAGCGAGAAGGTTACATCGAAGCAATAAACAATTATCCTTACAAGTGGGCGTTTGTTCAGCTTCTTGATGAAAAAGGCTATTCCCAACACAGAAAATATCGTTTGGAAGGCTATCTCTATCCCGATACCTATGATTTCTACACCACCGAAAGCGAAGTTTTGGTCATCAACAAGATGCTCGGCGCTTTCAACGACAAATTCTGGAAGAATTTTACAGCAAAGAACATCAAAGGCGAATCTCTGCAAAAAAACATGCTTGATAAATACGGCATGGACTTTGACGATGTTGTAATACTCGCTTCCATGGTTCAAAGCGAGGGTGGCACGGTTGACGATTTCTACGCAATTTCCTACGTTTTCCACAACCGACTTTCGCATCCTGCTTCTTTCCCGAAGCTTGAAAGCGATGCTACCATCCAATACGTTTTGCCCGAGCGAATTTCCGACTCGACGCAACTCGACCCGAACTATCAATCGCCCTACAACACCTATCTTTATAACGGTTTGCCTCCCGGAGCAATCAGCAGTCCCGGTCTTGATGCGCTGACTGCAACGGTATTCCCGGCCGCACCGACAACCGAAAGCGGCGGAACAATAGACGCATATTTCTTTGTTTCGAATAACGCAGGCAAGACCTATTACGCTTCGAGCAAGGCGGGACATCAAAACAACGTCGCTCAGGCGAAAAAAGACAACGAAGCTATAGAAGCAGGAACCTATGGAAAATAGTCAAAAACGCCCCGAGCTTTTATCACCCGCGGGGAATCTTGAAAAACTCAAATATGCCATAAATTATGGTGCGGACGCGGTTTACTGTGCGCTTGACCGTTTCGGCATGAGGGCGTCGGCAGGCAATCTTTCTCCCGAACAACTGTCAGAAGCGCTTGATTATGCCCACAAACGCAATGCCAAAGTATATCTCACGTTAAACACCATGCCCAGAGATAATGAGCTAAGCGATTTGCGCGAATATGCGAAAATTCTGTCAAGCATCACGCCCGACGCGTTTATCGTAAGCGACGTAGGGGTTATGGATATAATAAAATCCGAAATTCCAAATGCCGAGATTCATTTGTCTACTCAGGCATCGACGGTAAACTCCGCTTCGATTAATTTTTGGAGCAGATATGGTGTAAAACGCGTTGTACTCGCACGTGAGCTTTCGCTTGACGAAATAAAGGCGATACGCGCAAACATCCCGAAAGAAACAGAGCTTGAATGTTTTATTCACGGTGCAATGTGCGTTTCCTATTCGGGCAGATGTTTGCTTTCCAATTATTATACAGGCAGAAACGCAAACAACGGTCAATGCGCTCAGCCCTGCCGTTGGAAATACTATCTGCGCGAGGACAAGCATGGCGAAACCGCTTATGCAGAGCAGGATGAAAACGGCACGTACGTTTTCTCGTCGCGTGATATGCGAATGATAGAGCATATCGGCGACCTTGTAAACGCAGGTATAGATTCTTTTAAAATCGAAGGCAGAATGAAGAGCGCATACTATACTGCGGCAATTACAAACGCATACCGAATCGCACTTGACAATTATTTTAACGGCTTGCCCTATGACGAGCGTTGCACACGCGAAACCGAAAGCGTAAGCCACAGAGAATACGGCACGGGATATTTCTATTCCTCGCCCGAAACCGATGCTAACGTGGTTATCGAAAACGAATATATAGCAGACCGTCCGTTTCTTGCAACGGTCAGCGAATTCGATGCCGAAAAAGGTCTTGCAAAGTGTTTCCAACGCAACAAGATGTTTAAAGGCAGTAACGCGAATTTGCTGTCCCCAAAAAGCTTCGGTGTGGATTTCGTAATAGGCAACATGTACGATATTGATATGAATCCGATTGATTCTACACCCCACGCAGGAATGGAGTTCTATTTGGAAATAGAATCTGCCAAACCCGGCGATATAATAAGAGGAGCATAAATGAACTCTTTAAAAGAACTGGCAACAGAAAAGGTCACGATAATTTCGGGTCCCTACGGCTCGGGCAAGACGAATATTGCGGTAAATCTCGCAATGTCGATTGCCAAAAGTGGTGAAATATGCAGAATAGCCGACTTGGATATCGTGAACCCATATTTCAGAAGTGCCGACAACGAAAAAATGCTAAACGAGTTGGGCGTTCAAACGATGAATCCGATATTCGCCAACACCAACGTGGATATCCCTGCACTACCAACAAACTATCATATGTTGTTCACAGGTGAGGGAAAATCGGTTGCCGACGTCGGCGGCGACGGTGACGGCGCGGCGGTGCTCGGTTTATCGCACGACGATTATGTCGAAGCAGGATACAAAATGTATTTCGTATATAACCGCTACCGTTATATAACTTCTGAACCCGAGGGTGCTTTGGAAGTGCTTGACGAAATAAAACGCGCATCGGGACTTGAGTTCCACGGAATTATAAACAATTCAAACCTCGGTCGTGAAACGACGGAAGAAATAATATTGAACGCCATTCCCCATGCGAAACGGCTATCCGAAATCTCGGGTCTCCCGTTGCTTTTGACAACTACTCCCGATTGGCTCGATATTCCCGACACAGTAAAGATTACCGATATAACCAAAAAGTTATTTTGATAATAAAAATTCATAAAATACAGAGGACAAAAAAATGAACAAAGTAACATTCAAAACCGACCTTTGCAAAGGTTGCGGTCTTTGTGTTTTGGCATGTCCCAAGAAAATCGTTTTTCTTGACAAAGACGTGTTAAACGCAAAAGGTTACCACCCTGCAACTGTAACCGAAATGGACAAATGTATTGCTTGTGCTATGTGTGCAACAATGTGTCCCGACGTTATTATAACCGTAGAAAGAGGTGAGAAATAATGGGCGAAAAACTTTTAATGAAGGGTAATGAAGCGATTGCAGAAGCCGCTATCCGTTCGGGCTGTAAACTCTTCTTCGGTTATCCTATCACCCCTCAAACCGAACTTGCCGAATACATGGCAAAGCAAATGCCTAAAAGAGGCGGTTTGAGCCTTCAGGCAGAAAGTGAAATCGCTGCTATTAACATGGTTCTCGGCGCGGCAAGTACCGGCGCAAGAGTTATCACCAGTTCTTCCTCCCCCGGAATCTCGCTCAAATCCGAAGGTATTTCTTACATAATCGGTTCCGACCTTCCCTGCGTTATCGTTAACGTTCAGCGCGGCGGTCCCGGTCTTGGCGGTATCCAACCCGCACAGAGCGACTATAACCAAGCAACAAAAGCTCTCGGTCACGGCGACGGCCACGCAATAGTTCTTGCTCCCAACTCGGTTCAGGAAATTGCGACTTTGGTAGGCGAAGCTTTCGACCTTGCCGACATCTACCGTATGCCCTGTATGATTCTTGCAGACGGCGCACTCGGTCAGATGATGGAACCCGTTGACTTCGAAGCAAAACCCGCACGCGAAATCCCCGAAAAGGATTGGGCTTGTTGCGGTCACGGCGGTAAGCGCGTTCACAATATCGTTAACTCGCTTTACATCGAACCCGAAAAACTTGAAGAAATCGTGCTTGAACGTTTCGAAAGATACAAGAAGCTCGAAGAAAACGAAGTTAAATACGAAGAATATCTTACCGACGATGCAGATATTGTTATCGTTTCTTACGGTATCACCGCACGTATTGCAAAGACCGCTGTACGTAACGCGCGTAAAAAAGGCATCAAGGTAGGTCTTTTCCGTCCCATTACACTTTATCCGTTCCCCTCTAAAGAATTGAATGCACTTGCAGACAAGACAAACTGCTTCCTTTCTGTAGAAATGAACATGGGACAAATGGTAAACGATATTAAGATTGCCATTGATTGTAAAAAGAAGGTATACCATTACGGAAGAACGGGCGGCATGATACCCTCTCCCGAGGAAATACTTGCTAAAATCGAAGAAATTTCGGGAGGTAACGCATAATGACAGTTTTCGAAAAACCTCATGCACTTACAGATACACCTTTTCACTATTGCCCCGGCTGTACTCACGGTATAATCCACCGTCTTGTTGCCGAAGTTATCGATGAACTCGGCGTTGAAGCTTCGACGGTTGGTATCGCACCCGTTGGTTGCTCGGTTTTCGCTTATAACTACTTCAACTGCGACATGATAGAAGCGCCTCACGGACGTGCTCCTGCCGTTGCTACCGGTGTAAAACGCGCAAACCCCGACCTTACCGTATTTACCTATCAGGGTGACGGCGACCTTGCCGCTATCGGTACAGCAGAGACGGTTCACGTCGGCGCAAGAGGCGAAAATCTTACCATTTTCTTCGTAAATAACGCTATTTACGGTATGACGGGCGGTCAAATGGCTCCCACCACCTTGCTCGGTCAGGTTTCCACCACTTCTCCTTACGGCAGAATCAAGGAAATT
>JAZRUB010000095.1:0-7336 GCA_045652305.1 Eubacteriales bacterium | reverse complement strand
TTTGCAGGTGCTATTGCAGGCGCAGGCGTGTTAAAGTATATTTTGACTGACGGTATTGATAAAACAGGTGCACTCGGTTCCAATGCACTGTTTCAAGGCGATGTACTCAAAAGCATCATCATAGAGATACTTCTTACATTTGTATTTGTAGTTGCTATTCTTGGTGTAACTTCCAAAATTGAAAACGGCACCGTTGCAGGCTTGGTCATCGGTCTTTCGCTTACTTTGGTTCACCTTCTCGGAATCGGTTTGACCGGTACTTCGGTAAACCCTGCACGTAGCTTCGGCCCTGCGCTTTTGGCAGGTGGCGACGCTCTCTCTAATGTTTGGGTATTTATCGTAGCGCCTCTTATCGGCGGTGTTCTCGCGGCACTAGTTTATAATTGCCTCGCTTCTGATAAAGAATAAGATTTTAATAATAAAAATAAAAAACTCGGTTAGTTTATAACCGAGTTTTTTGTGTTTAGAGTAAAATTATCAAGAACTGAGAAACCAAAACAACCGCGATAAGCGCGATAGGATATGTCGCCGCATAAGCCGCAGCAACGTCTTCCGTACCTGCCGTACCGATAAGAGTACCGAGTGCGGGGGTAGAAGTCATGCCGCCGGTAATCGAGCCGAGGTTGTTAAGAAGACTTAATTTAAGAACGTACTTAGCAAAAAGGAAACCTATTATCATCGGAATAATAGTCATTATAATACCGTAAACAAAGTACATAGCGTCAAAGTTCTCTACAAATTCTGCACCACCGGGGATACCTGCACCGACAAGGAAAAGAACAAGTCCCAGTTCGCGGAAAAGTTTTAACGTGTGGGCACTTGGCATGATGTTTACTTTGCCAATGCGCGAAAAATGTCCCATTACAAGACTTACGAGCAAACAACCGCCCGTTGTAGTAAGCGAGAAACAAGTTCCGTTCAATCCGTCGGAAGATAGCGGAATCTTAACCTGACCGATAACCGTGCCGAGTATTGCCGCGAGCGAAAATGCCGCGATACCCATGTGGTCTATATCGAAAAGTTTTCCGACAACCGATTTTTTCGCGTTATCATCTTTAATAACGAGTTTTGCACGTTCTTCTTCCATATTGGCTTTTGTGAGTTTCGGAATAAGTTGAACGAAAAGAACAACGCCGATAACACCAAAAATGTAAGCAATACCGTGACCTACCGAAACAAGTGCCTGGTATTCTTCTGCAACAGTTGCTTTAGCAGCCGAGAACGCAGGGGTAGAGGTGAGCGAACCCGAGAGAAGACCGACTATCATCGCTACAAAGCCGTCTTGTTCGGTAATGTTTCCGCCGTAACCTACAACTTCGCCCAAAGCGATACATCCTGCGGCAGATAAACCACCTGCAATAATGATAATCAAACCAAGAAGAACGTAGGATTTAAAGTTTCTTTTGAAATTGCCAAAGAATTTAGGGCCTGCAATAAATCCTACCGAGGTCACAAACAAAACAAGACCAAGGCTTTCAATCAACGAAAGTCCGCTGTTGAAATCATATTCTTTTGCCGAACCTGAGAATAAAAGCATACCTTCGCTGTTTACGGAGAAACATAGCGCGCCGACAATAAGCGCAATGATAAATACACCTGCATCGCCGAGGGAAATGCCCTTTACAGTAATTCTGCCGAGGGCATAACCTGCCATTAAAACTGCGAAAACAACGAAAATCAAAGTGGAAATATTACTGATGGAAATTACTCCGCCAAATAAGTTCATAATATAATTACGCCTCCTGAATTAGTCGTTTACCTTTCTTGTGTAATCAGGGAGGAGTTTGGGCGAAACAGTATCGGTATTGATACCTGCATCTTCAATTTCCTTCTCGAACTTGCTTACGTGGTCAAGAGTAAGTTTACCAAGTTTAACGTCTTTGCAAACCGCACCTGCGCTCTTACCAGCAATTCTGCCAAATACGATGATATCAAGCAAAGAGTTACCCATAAGTCTGTTTTTACCGTGGATACCGCCAACAGCCTCACCTGCAACAAAAAGGTTCTTGACGTTGGTGGTCATGCCGTCGGGAGTGATATCCAAACCACCGTTTTGATAGTGAAGTGTGGGGTAAACAAGAATAGGCTCTTTGCGGATATCGATGCCGTATTTACCGAACATTCTCATCATTGCAGGAATGCGCTTTTCAATAGTACCTTCGCCACCGATTTTTTCAATCATCGGGGTATCAAGCCATACTGCTTTGCCTTGGTCGGTTTCAACACCGTTGCCTCTTGTCGAGCATTCGCGAATAATAGATGCAGCAGAAACGTCACGTGTTTCAAGCGGATGCATAAATACTTCACCGTTTACGTTAACAAGCTTTGCTCCGAGCGAACGTACCTTTTCGGTAACCAATGCGCCGAAAATCTGCTCGGGATAAGCAGCACCTGTCGGGTGATACTGCAATGTTTCTGCATAAAGAAGTTTTGCACCTGCACGGTAACCCAAAACCAAACCGTCTGCGGTTGCGCCATAGTGGTTGGAGGTAGGGAAGCCTTGATAGTGCATTCTGCCTGCACCACCGGTAGCGATAATAACGGTCTTTGCTTTTGCAACAAGGAGTTCCTTGGTTTCCATGTTGAGCAATACCGCACCTGCTGCCGCACCGTTTTCATCAAGTATAAGTTCGATAGCAGAAGTGAAATCAACAACAGGAATCTGTCTGTTAAGAACTTCATCACGCAAAGTTCTCATGATTTCAGCACCGGAGTAGTCCTTTGCAGCGTGCATACGCTTTCTTGAAGTCCCACCGCCGTGAGTAGTAACCATAGTGCCGTCTTCGGTCTTGTCGAATTCAACGCCGAGTTCGCTCAACCATTTAATAGCTTCGGGAGCGTCGCAGACGAGTCTTTCCAAAAGTTCGCGTTTTGCCGCAAAGTGACCGCCGCCAAAAGCATCTACAAAGTGAATTGCAGGGGAGTCATTGGGTTTGTCAGCCGCCTGAATACCGCCTTCTGCCATCATAGTGTTGGCATCGCCAATACGAAGCTTGGTGACAATCATTACGTTAGCACCTGCTTCGTGAGCTTCGATAGCTGCAGAAGAACCTGCACCGCCACCGCCGATAACAAGAACGTCAACGTCGTAGTCAGGGTTTTCGAGGTCTACACATTTAGGGCAGATACGGCTGTGAGCCTGTAAAGTGTCTGCAAGTTCCTTGGGAACTTTGTCGCCCTTGTTAGGACCGATTTTAAGAAAATCGAATTCATCCTGCTTATAGTCGGGATGATATTCAGCAAGTAAATCTGTTTTTTGCTGTGCTGTCATACGAGCGGGTTCGAGAGCAATATTCTTTTCTCTTGCCGCTTCAACAGCCGCTAAGGATTTTTGGAATTTTTCGGAATACATCTTTCGCGTCCTCCTTATTTCTCAATATCACGGTTGTTGTAAAGTTCTTTCATTTCTTCGATAGGCTTTTGCATTAAAGCTTCGATAAGTTCTTTAAACGTACCGTCTTTTATTTCTTGAACGCGGTTGTCAAGATGTTCACAGTTGGGGGCAATGTATTTACCGTTGATTCTACGCGCAAGCATAGCAACCTGAGGATGAGAAATACCCGCAGGGCAACGCGAAGAACAAACGCCACACATTACACAGTCGAACGATTCTTCAGCACACTTTTCGAAATCGCCTCTTTGAGCGTATGCGATGTACTGCATAACGTTAAGTTCCTGTGTACATGCTTTTGTACAAGCGTTACAACCGATACAAGCGTATATTTCGGGATAAAGTTGCATCATAACCGATTCCGAAACAGTGACTTTGTTCATATCGTAAACCTGTTTTACAAGAGGGAAGAAGGGAAGCGTTGCGATATACATGTTGTCTTCAACCTTCGTCTGACAAGCAAGACAGGATTTTAATTCTTTGTCGCCTTTAATACGGTAGATAGTAGCACAAGCACCGCAGAAACCGTTTCTGCAACCGCATCCGCGAACGAGCTGATATCCTGCGTATTCCATAGCGTTCATTATAGTTAAATTGTCCGGGACTTCATATTTTTTGCCGAACAGAAAAATGTTGACCATATTTGCCATGAGTCTTTAAAATCTCCTTATATCGATGTAGATAACAATTTAGAATTTCGCTTCGGAAAGAAAACGATTAATATTCATCGGGCAATTCGTCTAATTCGTCAAAACGGAATACAGGACCGTCTTTGCAGACGTATTTTGAGCCGACGTTGCATCTGCCACATTTACCAATCGCGCACTTCATTTTAAGTTCAAGCGTGGTATAAACCTGTGTTTTTTCGAAACCGAGCGAATAAAGACCGTCAAGCGTGAACTTAATCATAATGGGAGGACCGCAAAGTACAGCGGTTTTGTTAGTGTCAAAACCAAGTTCTTTTACGTAGTTGGGAACGAAACCTACGTGTCCGTCCCAGCCCTCTTGTTCGCGGTCGATGGTGAGGTGTACGTTTACACCGTCGTCGGTAGCCCATTCTTCGATAATTTCTTTGTATTGCAATAGGTCGTCTTTGCTTCTTGAACCGTAAACTATATCAATAGTTCCGTATCTTTCGCGGTAGTGACGGCAGTAGTTGATAACCGAACGCAAAGGCGCAAGTCCAACACCACCTGCAACAAAGAGTAGATTTTGTCCGACAAAAGCGTCGTCAACGGGAAAAGGTTTTCCGTAAGGACCGCGAATCGTAATTTGCTGACCGACTTCTGCTTGGTGTAACCATTCGGTAACACAACCGCATTTTTTTATCGAAAATTCCATGTATTCGGTGTTTGTGGGCGAAGAAGTGATAGAAAACATCGCTTCGCCAACCCCCGGGATAGAAAGCATTGCGCATTGACCGGGTTTATGGTCAAATGCTTTTTTTCCGTCAGGGGTAACTACACGGAAGGTTTTGATATCAGGAGTATCAATTCTAACATCGGTGATAACACCAATCATAGGTATCAAAGGTTCTTTCATCAAACTCATTTGCTGTTTCCTCCGATGGTTTTCATAACTTTGACAATGTTCATAGAGATAGGACATTTAGCCAAACATCTGCCACAACCGACACAACCGAATATTCCTTCGTTGTTTTCGGGGAAGTAAACGAGTTTGTGCATAAATCTCTGTCTGAAACGCTCTACCTGACTGAGTCTGTTGTTGCCGTGAGCCATTTTGGTAAAGTCGGAATACATACAGGAATCCCAGCAACGGAAACGAATTACACCGTTGCCGTTATTAAACTCTTTTATATCATAGCATTGGCAGGTGGGACATACAAAGGTACAAGTACCGCAACCCAAACAAGCTTCCGAAAGAGTTTTCCATTCGGGACGATTGAATAATTCTTCGGTTTTTCCGCCACCGAAACTATCGGTAGTAAGAGAAGCTAACGGAAGTTTCTTCATTATTTCCGCAGTCTTTTCTTTTTGAGCCTTAACGGCAGAATCATCACATTCGGTGAGATTCAATTTGCTAAGCAATTTTGCGCCTTTTTCGGTGTTGGCATTCCAATAAAGTGCATCTTCGGTCTTCCAAACGGTTATATCTCCGTCGGGAGAAGTTGCGTCAATACCGAAAGTGTTGCAGAAACAGGTTTCGGAAGGTCTTGTACAAGCAACCGAGATAATGACACCGTGCTCTCTGCGGTTTGCATAATAACTGTCACGCGGTTCGGTAAGGAAAACTCTGTCAAGAATATCAAAACTCTTTACGTCGCAAGCGCGTACACCGAAAACAACAAAATCTTCGGATTCTTCACGAATATCCTTGATTTCAATGTTTTTGCCTTCGACCTTGAATTCCATAAGGTTTTCAACCTGAGGGAAGAAGAAATCTTTTGGACTCTTAACGGTATTAAGCGCATTACTCCATTTAACACCGTTTTCCCACTTTGTGTAAACTGCCTTGCCGTCGCTGTTGTCGGAGGGGAGATATAAAACCGCTTCTTTTGCAATGTCTGCAAATATTTTGTCAAGAGAATCAATAGAACACTTAAACATCAGTTGTTCCTCCCTTCAAAAATGTCAGCAGCCTCAATATCTTCTGTGGTGTAGTTTACAAGCGGAGCGCGAGAACCGACTTCTTCTCCGGCTTGGTATTCGCCGTAAAAGCTGTCGATATCTTTAATGAACTTACGGTTGAGAAGATGAAGCGGAATGTGCTGAGGACATACTCTTGAACATTCACCGCAGTCGGTACATCTTCCTGCAACGTGGAATGCGCGTATAATGTGGAACATCTGCTCCTCAAAACTGTTGGCAGGAGCTTTGTTTTCAACACCCGAGTTGGGGTTGTCAAACACACACTTTTCGCAAGTGCAAGCAGGGCAGATATCTCTGCATGCGTTGCAACGGATGCACTTGGAAAGTTCATTCTGCCAAAAAGCAAATCTTTCATCGGGAGTCATTTGTTCAAGCTTTGAAACTTCGTCAAAACGGTCGGAGTTCAAAACTTCACCGTCATCACCGATGAGCTCATCGAACGCAACGTGTTTCTTGCTCTTGCAGTTTATGCAACGTTCCAAAAGCACGTCGGAAGCGTTAATTTCGTACTTGTCGCCGTAAATAGTGTTTACAACGATTTTTTCTCCGCATTCGATAGACGAAATACCGTCACCGGTAATTTCTTTAATCTTGTTTATGTCAGCCATGCCTTCGCAAGGAATACCGACTACATATACTTTTTCTCTGTCAAATCGGTGTTCGGTAAGAAGCTGGTTGAAACTGTATGTGTCGCAGGGTTTAAGGAAAATAAGAATTTTTCCTTCTGCTTTACGTGTTTTTTGAACAAGGTATTTGGAAAAGTTTGCACCGCAAAAATCATTCCAAACAAAATTGTTAATAATATCGTCTTTTTCGGTAAAAACAGCAGGGGATATATCGTAATCGAATTCGCCCTTTCTCCAACCTAAAACAGAGCAAACATCACCGTTTTCAAGCATGGAAACCGCTTTTTCTACCAAAATATCACGGCTTATTTTTTGCATCTGAGGTCCTCCAATCTCTTGTTTTCACCAAGCGCTGCTACCTTTTCGGCAAAATCGTTCATAGTAGCGGCGAACTTTGCGCCTTCTGCTGCCGAAACCCATTCCACACGGGTACGTTCTCTTTCAATGCCGAGATAATCAAGCATAGAGAAGAGCAACGCCATTCTGCGTCTTGTGTAATAGTTACCCGATGTGTAGTGACAGTCACCGGGGTGGCAACCGCAAAGAATGACACCGTCTGCACCTCTTTGGAAAGCGCGTAGAATAAACATCGGGTTTACTCTGCACGAGCAAGGTACGCGTATAATTTTAACGTCAGCAGGATAATTAAGTCTGTTGTTACCTGCAAGGTCTGCACCTGCATAAGAACACCAGTTACAGCAGAATGCTAC
>JAZRUB010000094.1:0-12115 GCA_045652305.1 Eubacteriales bacterium | reverse complement strand
GAATCTTTTGAAACGAATTATATTGAAACTAAAATCAATAGTGTGGATATCAAATCGAGATTTGACATCTATATAAATTACGATAACCGATTTGAAGTTTATTTAGGTGATACCGATAATATCGATATAAAAATACGTTTTCTTGTAGGTATCATCGATGAACTTGATGAGGGCTCAAAAGGGACGATAGACGTGTCAAATCACCGTGAAGCCTCGGTTGCGCTGTCATAATTCGACAAAAATAAGAAAATTTTATAAAAAATAACGCTCTTTTTAAAGAAAAACGAAAAAAACTCTTGCATTTCAATAAAAAACATATTATAGTATATTATGAATGAAAATAAGATATAAGTTATATTTGGAGGTTCAAAATGCAAAATATGATTGAAGATCCCAATAAAGTGGTCATTAAGGTCATCGGCGTAGGCGGTGGCGGCGGTAACGCTGTTAATCGTATGATTTCTGCTATAGAAAATGCGGACGTAGAATTTATTAATATCAACACCGATACCCAAATTCTCATTAAGTCCAGCGCACCCACCAAAATCGCTATAGGCGACCGTATCACTAAGGGTCATGGCGCAGGCGCAAATCCTGAACTCGGCGAAAAAGCAGCTGACGAATCTATCGAAGAAATCACCGAAGCTATCAAGGGCGCAGATATGGTATTCATTACCGCAGGTATGGGAGGCGGTACCGGTACAGGTGCAGCTCCTGTTATCGCAAAAATTGCGCAATCGCTTGATATTCTTACCGTTGCTGTTGTTACCAAGCCCTTCCTTTTCGAAGGCAAACGCCGTATGCAACAGGCTGAAGCAGGTATCGAAAAGCTTTCCGAAAACGTTGACGCGCTCATCGTTATTCCTAACGAAAGACTTAAACTTCTCACCGATAAGAAAATTACCTTCCTCAACGCATTCCAAGAAGCTGACGATATCCTCCGTAAAGGTGTTCAGTCTCTTTGCGAACTTATCACCATTGAAGGTACGATTAACCTTGACTTTGCTGACGTTTCTGCCGTTATGGCTAATGCAGGTCTTGCACACATGGGTGTTGGCGTTGCTAAGGGTAAGGATAAAGCAGAACAGGCAGCAAAAATGGCTATGTCCAGCCCGTTGCTTGAAACCAACATCAGCGGTGCAAAGGGTATCGTTATTCAAATCATCGGCTCGTCCGATATTGCGCTTGATGAAATCAACGCTGCTGTTGGTATGATTACTAACGAAGCGCACCCCGATGCTAACATCATCTTCGGTGTGGCACTTGACACCACTCTCGAAGACGAAATGCGCATTACTCTCATCGCAACCGGTTTTGATGCTGATAAAAAGGCTGCTGACGTTCGTCGTCAAATGGCTCAAGCAGAAGCAGCTGCTAAGTCTGCAAACGAAGAACCTGCAAAGGATTCCAATAGCGATATTGATGATATCCTCAGCATGCTCAACAAGAGATAAGCTAAATACATTAAATCGCCAAGTTCAACTTGGCGATTTTTTATATAAGAATAATAAAAGTGCCGAACATAATCGGCACTTTTTGTAGTTATTCGGGTTTTGATTCGTATGTAAATCCTGCGGCAGATTCATATTCATTCAAAATATCACCAGAGACAGAAACTATATCACTTGTTAAAGTCGCTTCTGCAAAACCCGCGTTGCCTATTTGCAAAGCCGCAAGTTTTCCGTGACCGTTGACAACAAAATGGAATCCGTCTTTAAGAGTAATAAGAATATCATCACCGTCGTCGGTTCCGTAAGGCTTGGTCGGGAACAGAACGTAGGGGGAGAGACGTAACTTTGTTTGTTCAAAGGGTTGATTTGCGTAATTAGTTGCCTCGGTTACGATTATTTCGGCAATCTGTTCAGGCGTTGCAGTCGTGGAGTCGATGATTAAATCATAGTTGTTATAATCAAAGTTGTCAACACCGTAAATGTCCTTAAAGCGCTCATTCTCTGCAATGCTACGTGCAACAAGCATTTCACGTGCTTCGTCAACACTGCGGTACTTTTCTACGTCGCCTCTGTCGGCAAGAAAGACGCGCTTTGCCGCGACGTTAGGGTCAACATACATATATACCTTAAATGTGTTTTCTGCGAAATGCCAAGCCATACGCGAGTCATATATTAGATTATCTCCGGCACGTTCACGAGAGAGAGCAACAACCGCATCGTCAATAATGTGGTCTAATTTGGGGTCTTCCGACATGCGCTTGTTAAGCTCCAATGTTGAAATGCCCAAATCCTCGGCTATTTTACGCTGAATAGTACCTGTACTGTAAATTTCATAACCGTATTTTTCTTTCAATATAGCGCAAACTGTAGACTTTCCGCTACCCAATTTGCCCGAAAATGCAATTTGCATAATTATATTTGCTCCACTTCTTTGTTTACTATGTATTCCAAAACCTCGTTAGCTGTAGTGAGACATTCTCTGACTTCGTATTCGTCGACTTCGTCGGGAATGTCGGCAGGGTAACGGGTTTCGATGTAAAACTGATTTACAAACGCACAGTCCTTTGTAAATCTTCGCATTTCTTCGTCTATACGCGATGCTCTGCGAATCAAAAATACAAGGCTGTGACCTTCGAGAAGTTCCTTGGTGTGCTTTAATACAAAGCCTTTTAAAATCTTTTCGATTGCTTGCTGGCAATGGAAAGCAACCAAGGAATTATCTGCTTCGGCATCAAAAAGTATTTGCGCACCGCGTAAATCTGTTTTTGCCTTTGCGTACCAATCTAGGTATCTACGGCTGTCCATACAAAACCCTGCCTTCTCTTAAAATTTTTGTGGCGAAGCTGGTTTCGTCTTTTATACACTCACTCCACTCTGAGGGAGTATATACAATAATGTCAATCGGTAACTCGCATTCGATTTCTGCGGAAAGGAGTGCTGCAAATCGCCTTTTGCTTGGTGTTTGAGCGATAATACATAGGTCAATGTCACTTTGTTCTCTCTCTGTGCCCTTTGCACGAGAGCCGAATAGAATAACTAACGTTGCACCGTGTGATTTTGCGATTGCAATAATGTTATCAAACATTGCTCTCCTCCTTAAATCATCTTTGTTTTATTATAATATTAATGCTCATTTATGTCAAGAGTCATATAAAAACTAAAGGAAACGGTTTAATCCGTTTCCTTTAAATTTTATAAATGTTTTATGAGCATACGGTGAGGACAACCTTCTTCAAAATCGCGTTTGCCTGTGTCGGTATACCCGATTTTCGAATAGAAAGGCACGGCTTGTTCTTGAGAATGAATGTATACCGTTTTTCCGTCGTTAGCAGAGATGATTTTCTCGGCTTCTGCAACGATTTTTGCACCGTATCCGTTCTTGCGGAAAGCCTTTTTGACCGCGATTCTTCCGATGAAGTAACTGCCGTCATCGTTTTTCAGTATTCTGCAGGTTGCAATGGGTTCGTTTTCAATATATCCGACAAGATGTATTGCTTTCGCATCATCGGTGTCAAATTCTTCGGTAAACCCTTGCTCGTCAACGAATACTTCAATTCGTATAACTCTTGCATCATCGGGAAGAGAAGTGTATTGCTCTATTCTCATTCGTAAATAGGATGTGCGTTACAAAGCTTTTCTACTTCCGAAATGATGTAGTCCTTGCTGTTTTCAAAATCGGTTGCAGTAAGTTTGATGAGTTTCGCAACGATTCTCATATCATCTTCATTGAAACCGCGAGAAGTAACAGCAGGGGTACCTACACGTATACCGCTTGTGATAGTAGGCTTTTGAGGGTCATCGGGAATAGCATTCTTGTTTACGGTGATATGTACTTCGTCAAGGTTGTGTTCGAGTTCCTTGCCGGTAACACCCATACTGCGAAGGTCGATAAGGATAAGATGGTTGTCGGTACCGCCCGAAACGAGGTCAAATCCTTCTTCCTTCAATGCTATTTCAAATGCTTTCGCATTCTTCACGATTTGAGCTTGATACTTTTTGTATTCATCAGTCAAAGCTTCGCCGAAAGCGACTGCCTTGGCAGCGATGATATGTTCAAGAGGACCGCCTTGTGTACCGGGGAAGATTGCCTTGTCAATTTGCTTTGCATACTGTTCCTTGCAAAGTATTAGACCACCTCTCGGACCACGTAAGGTTTTGTGAGTGGTAGTTGTAACTACGTCTGCATAAGGTACAGGGCTGGGGTGCTGACCTGCAGCAACAAGACCTGCAATGTGAGCCATATCAACCATAAGAATCGCACCGACTTTGTCTGCGATTTCACGGCAACGCTTGAAGTCAATAACTCTCGGGTACGCACTTGCACCTACAACAATTATTTTGGGCTGACATTCAACTGCGATAGCCTCCATTTTGTCGTAGTCGATTCTGTGAGTAACCGAATCAACACCATAGGGGACAACGTTGAAGTATTTGCCGGAAATATTAACGGGGGAGCCATGAGAAAGGTGACCGCCGTGTGCAAGATTCATACCCATGACGGTGTCGCCGGGTTGAAGGAATGCAAAGAATACGGCAAGGTTTGCACTTGCACCGCAGTGAGGCTGTACGTTTGCGTGTTCAGCGCCGAAAAGCTTCTTTGCACGTTCAATAGCGATAGTTTCTAATTTATCAACTTCTTCACAACCGCCGTAATATCTGCGTCCGGGATAACCTTCTGCATATTTGTTGGTAAGTATAGTACCTGCAGCGGCGAGAACGCCTTCGCTTACGATATTTTCGCTTGCGATAAGCTCTATATTGCGCTTTTGACGTTTAAGTTCGCTGTCAACCGCAGATGCAACTTCGGGGTCGACGGAATAAAGATAATCGATGTTCTTCATGTGATAACCTCTTGCTTATTTAAAAGTATCTAAAGTCTTCTGTAAGTCAGCTTGAACAACCTGTTCTACAGATTCAAGCGAAGAAACAAAGGTTTGCTTTCCGCTGAATGCTACGTTATTCATAACTGTGCCGACAGAGCTTGCATTGCCACCCCAGTTGAAAACGATACCGAGGTCGTAAACGCGTTCGTTGAATATCTTGTCAAGCATTGCTTCACTTTCGTCATCTTGAATCTTACGAAGTTTAAGTACGATTTCGAAATAAGCCTCTTTGGTGGTGCTTGTAGAAGCTTCGCACATTGCCTGCGCGATTATTGCGGACATTTCAGGGTCAGCTGCGGTTTTGGGAATAGCAACGGAGGTTGCATAAAGGGTGGAAACGAAAGAGTGGTATTCATCTTGTTCTACGGAGTATTTGGGAACGGGAAGTATACCGAAGTTACATTCGTATTCACCAAGGTCGATAATGTCTATAATAGCCATTGCACGGAAAAGAGTGTTGCCGTTAGCAACAGATTCTGTAGCGGCATCCCAAATCGAGCCGCCTTCTGCTGCAACTGAAGCAAAAGGACCGGAATCGCCGTCAATCAAACCGGAAGCGGTGGAGTCATTAACAAGTTCGAAAATCTTGTTGAATACAGGGAACGCAGATTCTTTTTCTTCCAAAAGTGCAATGTAAGGAATGTCGCCATCCTTTTTGCCGGTGATGGTGTTACCCGAACCAACGTACAAAGATGTAACAAAGTTTCTGTTAATAAGGAAACCGTAGTGGTCGTTGTGCGACATGCCATCTGTACCGTCAACGTCTGCGGTAAAGGTGATAGCCATTTCACGAAGTTTGTCGATGGTCCATTCGCCATTGTCAACGAGTTCGTAAGGATTTTCCAAATTGTTGTTGCTGATAATATCCTTGTTGAAAACTACTGCGTGAGTACAAGCGAGGTTAAGAAGGCTGATGTCGCCTGTTGCAAAGTAGTTCTTGTTGTTGATAGAAAGACTGTTCAAAGAGTTTTGGTCCCAACAGGGCTTGTCAAGGTCGATATATTCCATGTCGTTAAGGAGCAAGAAGGAATCTTCGAGCGCCAAAGTAGCGGCATCGGGAATATAAGGCATAACGATATCGTAGTCGGTAAGGTTCGAAACGATAGCGGTACGTACGATTTCAATCATTTTGTTCTTGGGAGTACGTTCTTCAGCAATAACAACGTTGAAACGAGATTCAACCATGTCGTTACGGCGCTTTACGTTTTCGTTAAGAATATCAGGCGAAGTTTCCTGTGCCATGATTTCTACCGATTTGTATCTTGTGTATTCGTCACCGGGAACAAGGAAAGTGACGGTTTGGCCTTTATAATCCTTTTCGGGAAGACCGGAGAAAAGTTCTTCTGAAATAGAAACATCGGATTTGCTGCTTTCGTCACCGTCGCCGTCCGAACACGCAGCAAATGCGGTTACAGACAAACATAAGATAATCAAAAGCGAAATGATTTTTGTGATTCTGCTCATCTTATAATTACCTCCATGTAAAAATTTTAGTGTTGAACATACTAAATAAAAAATCACAACCTATTGTATCAAATTATTTGCCGTTCGTCAAGGTAATTTTATTTTTTTTGACAATTAGATTATACTGTGTTATAATAGAGCAAAATATCATGTGTACTGTTATTTATTCGGAGTGTATAAGATGTTTGAAAAATCAATTCCCGACCTTTCTATAGATTTTGTTCTTAAATTGTTTGGTACGTTAGATGGCAATATCGAAAATATCGAAAACGCTTTTTCGGTAAGTGTTGTTGCACGCGAGGGGATAATAAAAATAAGCGGTGACAGCGCAACTGACGTAAATATGGCGGCATCATGTATCGAACAGCTTGAACGTGTAAGCCGTCTTTCTGAAAGTATCGACGAAAATACAATCAACTACGTTATTACAATGGTTCGCGAAGAAAAAGAAAGCGAACTGGGCGCAATATATAACGACTGTATCTGCCTAACAAATAAGGGAAAACCGATAAAAGCAAAAACCGTCGGACAGCAAAAATACGTCGACGCAATAAACTCAAACACAATCGTGTTCGGTGTCGGCCCTGCGGGAACGGGCAAAACCTTTTTGGCGGTTGCCATGGCGGTTAATGCGTTAAAGAAAAAACAAGTGTCTAAAATCGTTCTCACTCGTCCTGCCGTAGAGGCAGGCGAAAAGTTGGGTTTTCTTCCCGGTGATTTGCAAAGTAAAATCGATCCGTATCTCCGTCCTTTGTACGACGCGTTGGGAGAGATGCTCGGTAACGAAAGCTTTAGAAACTGCGGAGAAAAGAGCATTATCGAGATAGTTCCTCTTGCATATATGCGTGGCCGTACTCTTGATGATGCATTTATCATCCTTGACGAAGCGCAGAACACCACGCCTGAACAAATGAAAATGTTTCTTACCCGTTTGGGTAATAACAGCAAGGCGATTATTACGGGTGATATCACTCAGGTCGACCTGCCGTATCTAAGAAAAAGCGGTCTTATAGATGCGCTCGAAATACTTGACGATATAAAGGGAATATGTATTTTCCGATTTAGTCATAAAGACGTTGTGCGCCATCCGCTTGTTCAAAAGATAATTCTTGCATACGAAAAACGAAACAGAGAACAACCGCAAAAACGTGAAAACGTCACTCCGCGCAGAGAAACGTTCAGAAGGAGAACAAAAGAATGATAAAAATATATTTTGACGTTCTTACCGAACCGATACCCAAACTGTATGAAACCTTGATGAAACGCGTTATCAGAAAAACGGTTTCTAATGAGTATCCAAACCATAAGTTTGAAGTGAACGTTACAATCTGCGACGATGAGGAAATAAGGGTAATAAATAAAGAACATCGAAATATAGATAAACCGACCGACGTTCTTTCGTTCCCTTTCCTTGATTTCGAAACACCCGAAACTTTGACGCTTTTGGGTGATATAATTATTTCAAGGGACACTGCTTATCGCCAAGCAAAAGAATATGGACATTCTGCGAAACGCGAATTTTGTTTTTTGGCGGCACATTCCGCACTTCATCTTTTGGGATATGACCATGAAGATGAAAGCGAACGCGAAGAAATGGAAGCAAAACAGCGTGAAATATTAGATGAACTCGGTATAAAGAGGTAAATATGACAAAAACAGCATTTATAATGATAGCAGGCAAACCCAACGTAGGAAAAAGCACTCTGCTTAATACACTTTTGGGCGAAAAGGTTGCGATAGTTTCGCGCAAACCGCAAACTACAAGAAACAGAATCACGGGTGTCTTGACAAAGGGCGAAAATCAATATGTTTTCACCGACACACCGGGTTTGCATAAGCCGAAAACCTTGTTGGGTGAATATATGATGAAATCGGTCGGTAACGTAGCCGATTCATCTGATATAGTTCTTTTTGTTGTTGAAGCGGGAACCGAACTTAATCCCAATGAAAAAACGGCTCTTGATAAGTATAATGCATCGGGATTAGACGTGATACTTGTTATAAATAAAACCGACCGTGCAAATAAAATTAAACTTGCAGAACAGATAATGGAACTGTCAAACAAGTATTCTTTTCGCGCGGTAATTCCCGTCTCCGCACTTTCGGGTGATGGCGTTCAGTATATACTTGACGAGCTTGACCCTCTGCTTGTCGAAAGCGTACATTTCTTCCCTGAAGATTATATTACCGACCAACCCGAACGCAAGATTTTTGCCGAACTTATAAGAGAAAAAGTTTTGCGTTTGCTTGACGACGAAATCCCTCACGGTGTTGCGGTTTCGGTCGAGGATTTTTCCGAAAAGAAAGGACTTTTGTCTGTCCGTGCCGAAATATATTGCGAACGTGAATCGCATAAACGCATCATAATCGGCAAAAACGGTGCGATGCTTAAAAAAATAGGCTCTTACGCTCGTGAAGATGCCGAAGCATTGTTTGGAACAAAAGTATTTTTGGACCTGTGGGTAAAGGTAAAAGAGAATTGGCGTGACCGTCCTTCGCTTTTGTCTGACTTTGGGTTCAAGGATGAACTTGAATAATGCGACATAAGATAAAAGGGATAGTTATAAGAGAATCCCCAAAAGGCGAAACAAGTAAATTACTTACTGTTCTTACTTCTACTCTCGGAGTTATAACCGTAAATGCAAAAGGTGTACGTAAAATATCTTCTCCGTATTTAAAATCTGCACAACTGTTTGCTTTTTCGGATATGTTGCTTTATGAGAAAAACGGTTTTTATACCTTGACCGAGGCATCACTTGTGGCGGATTTTTATTCGGTAAGAGAAGATATAAAAACCTATTCACTTGCATCTTATCTCTGCGAGGCATCGTCTGCATTTGTTGTACCCGGTGAAGAATCCGCGAAAGTATTACGGCTTTTGCTCAACTCGCTTTATGCAATAGAAAAAGGTGTTGCACCTTTGGTACTTATAAAAGCTGCATTTGAATTTCGCCTTTGTGCCGAAAGCGGTTTTCTCCCCGAAACCGACGTTTGCGCAGATTGCGGTGATGAACTTAACGGACAAGATTTTCTGTTTCATATAGCAGACGGAATCGCGCTTTGCCGTAACTGTGCATCTGTAAGTGCCGATTATCCGTACGTTCCGTCGGCAGTCGGAAAGGCGATAGCGCACATAACCGAAAGCGATATAAGCCGTTTTCTTTCGTTTCGCATAAGCGATAATGACATGGCAACACTTTCCAAAATAGCCGAGCGCTTTTTGCTTTCACGCGCCGAGAGGGGATTTAAGACCTTGTCGTTTTATAAACATTGCGAAGAATTACCATGAAAGGTTTTCTTATGAAAGGCTTTACTAAAGCAAAAACAATATTAGAATACGATAAAATAATAAATCAAGTGTCATCTTTTGCCGTAACCTCTACTGCAAAAGATGAGGTGTTGCATTATGAACCTGCAACCGACGAAGTGATAATAAACCGATTGCTTGACGAAACCGAACAAGCGCTTGACTTACTTGTGTTAAAAGGTTCACCTACCTTTTCGGCACCCGACGGAGTGGTAGATTCCGCGGATAGAGCAGAAAAAGGTGCGATGCTTACACTTGTCGAACTTTTAAATATAGCCTCAATGCTACGCGCCGTAGGCTATGTAAAAAAATACCCCGAGGGAAAAGAACTTCCTGCATTGTATCCCTATTTTTCGACGTTGACCGAATCACGTCAACTTGCCTCGGAAATAGATATGAAAATAGTAGGGGAGGACACGATTGCCGATGACGCATCGCCCGAACTTTACCGTATAAGACGCGAGATACGACGTGCAGAATCAAGCGTGCGCGATATTCTTGCGAGCATCACCACGGGCGATAACGCGAAATATCTCCGCGATGCAGTGGTGACGATACGTTCGGGCAGATACGTAATTCCCGTTCGTGCCGAACATAAAAACGAAATCAAAGGTCTTGTGCACGACTCGTCCTCATCGGGGCAAACCTTGTTTATAGAACCTTTGGCGGTTCTTGAGGCAAACAATAAACTTCGAGAATTGCAGGGCAAAGAAAGCGAAGAAATAGAAAAAATACTTTATGATTTGTCTTCTAAAGTTGCCGCAAACGCACACGTGATTCGTGTTGACCATAAAGCAATGACCGACCTTGACTGTATTTTTGCACGTGCGAAATACTCGTCGGATATCGCAGGTATGCGCCCGAAAATCGGTGAAAAGTCTATAAAACTCGTCAGAGCGCGTCACCCTCTTATTCCGAGGAGTAAGGTGGTTCCTATTTCGGTTGAGTTTGGCGATAAAGAAAACGCGCTTATAATCACCGGACCCAATACGGGCGGAAAAACCGTAACGTTAAAGACGTTGGGACTGCTTTCGTTAATGGCTCAAAGCGGATTGTATATACCTTGCGATGACGGCAGCACGTTGCCTGTTTTCGACGGTGTACTTGCTGACATCGGCGATGAACAAAGTATCGAACAATCGCTTTCTACTTTCTCGTCACACATGGTAAATGTGGTTTCGATATTAAAAGAATGTTCCAAAGGTTCGCTTGTTCTGTTTGATGAACTCGGCGCAGGTACCGACCCGACCGAGGGCGCGTCACTTGCCATAGCGATTCTTGAGCGCGTTCGTGAATCGGGCGCGATTGTTGCCGCAACAACTCACTATTCCGAAATAAAGATATATGCACTCGATACCGAGGGTGTGTTAAATGCCTCGTGCGAATTTGATTTGGCGACGTTAAAACCCACCTACCGACTTATTACGGGTATACCCGGACGAAGCAACGCTTTTGAAATTTCTCGCCGTTTGGGAATGGATGAATCGGTTGTAGATAGGGCAAAAGAACTACTTGCCGAGGATAATATACGCTTTGAAGACGTTATAGTCCGTCTTGAAGAAACCGAGCAGGATTTGCGAAAAGAACGCTCGGAAACCGAACGCGCACGTGATGAAGCCTTGCGTATCCGCGAGGAAGCAAGAAAGTCAGCTAAAGAAATGCAGGAACGTGCAGAGGCTGAACTTGACCGCGCTCGCGCGCAGGCACAACGAATACTTGATGCCGCTAAAGTATCGAGCAACCAAGTGTTCGAACAGTTAAACGAATTAAAGAAAGCCGATGCAAAACGTCTTGAACTTGCCCGTATAGAAGAAGCGCGTAAAGCCATTCGTCAAAATATCAAAGACACCTCTGCCGCTATATCCGATGTAGAGGAATTTGAGGTAGATGAGGAGAACTATGAACTTCCGCGTCCGCTTCAGGTCGGCGATAAGGTTTTACTCGCCGATATAGGCAGAGAGGCAGTCGTAAAAAGCATCTCTGGCGAAACTGTGTTCTGCCTTATGGGTAGAGTAGAAAGTAAGACGAATATAAAGAATATTCGCCTTTTGGCAAACGCCGCCGCTGTCGAAAAACAAAAGAATAAAGGAAAAACGCAATATACACACAGCGTTTCTTCTGTTCGTAACGAGATAGACGTTCGCGGAAACACAGGTGACGATGCATGGTTTATTATCGACCGTTACCTTGACGACGCTATCCTTGCAGGTTATGAAAACGTGTCTGTAATACACGGAAAAGGTACGGGCGCTTTGCGTTCTGCATTGTGGCAGTTCTTTAGACAGGATAAGGCGCGTATACGCTCGTTCCGTTCGGGCAGATACGGCGAGGGCGACCTTGGCGTAACGATTCTTGAATTGAAAATCAAAAAATAGTCATGCCGCCGAAAACTTAACTTCGGCGGTATTCCTTTCGGACGCAAATTATTTTGAATAAGAAGCTATTGACAAAATAGTAATTTAGTGATAACATAAGTGTGCTATCAGAAATAGCACACTTGCGATATTGAG
>JAZRUB010000093.1:0-12918 GCA_045652305.1 Eubacteriales bacterium | reverse complement strand
TGCAGGCTGGCGTGGTACGATTGGCGGAATAACAAAAAACGCGGTTGCGCTTATGAAAGAGCAGGGAGTAAAACCCGAAAATATTATTGTC
This sequence comes from Eubacteriales bacterium, assembly GCA_045652305.1. Lineage (GTDB taxonomy): Bacteria > Bacillota > Clostridia > Oscillospirales > CAG-382 > Coliplasma. Next base: position 12,827 of record JAZRUB010000093.1, on the reverse strand, counting down.
GCAATCGGCCCTTGCATAGGAAAATGCTGTTATGAGGTTGGAAACGAATTGTATGATGAATTCGTTTCGCAAAATATCGAATATTCGAAATTTTTTACGCCAATTGGCGAAAAGTATATGCTTGATTTGAACCTTGCAAATAAAACAATTTTGATTGAGTCGGGAATAAATCCTCAAAATATTTCGGTTGCCGAGATATGCACCAAATGTAATGAGGAGTTGTTCTTCTCGCATAGACGAAATGGTGCCGTTCGCGGTACTATGAGCGCGTTTATAACGCTCTGACAAAATCCAAGGAGGTTAAAAATGGTAAAAGTATTTCATTGTGCAGACATACATTTAGATTCGCCTTTTTCGCTTTTTTCTCCGCGTGAGGCGGAAAAAAGACGTACCGAGCTTCGTGCCGCGTTTACTTCGGCATTGATGTACGCGCGTGAAAAGAAAGCGGACATTTTTATTATCAGCGGTGACCTTTTTGACGGTGAATACGTCACTCGCGACACGCGTGAACTGCTTGTGCGTGAGTTTTCTAAGTGTGGCGATATGAAGATATTTATCGCACCGGGTAACCATGACCACCTTGGTGTCGGTTCACCCTATGAAACTGCCGAATTTCCCGAAAACGTGCACATTTTCGGCGGAGAACGTGAATGTGTACATCTTGACGATTTGGGTGTTGATATTTACGGATTCGGTTATACATCGAAGCAATATATTTCTTCACCTGTTGCAGGGTGGAATATTTGCGATAAGGAACGTATAAATATCCTTGTTTGCCATGGCGATATGTACGGAATTAGCGATTCGACCGGTCCCATAAGCAAAAGAGATATAGAAACTTCGGGCTTTGACTATATTGCGCTCGGACATATACATAAACCAACGGGGCTTTTGTGCGAAAACGGAGTCTATTATGCGTATTCGGGCTGTATCGAGGGCAGAGGTTTTGATGAACTCGGGTATAGAGGCGCAATGTTCGGCACTATCGAAAAGGGTAACGTCGATATGCAGCTCAAGCGTTTTTCAAAATCGCGCTATGAAGCCGTTTCGGTCGATATTAGCGGAATAAACGAAAAAATGGAAGCGCTTGACGTTATTCGTCAGGCGATTAGGCTCTATACCGAAGATACTGCGCTTAGATTAACCTTGACCGGCGAACTGAAAAATGCGTTTGTTATATTGCCTAACGAGATAGGCAAGGGCTGTGAATATCCTTATTATATAGAAATAATAGACGAAACCTATATTGCACCCGAGTTGGGTGAACTTGAAACCAGCAATACTTTAAAAGGTGTTTTCGTACGTAAAATAATGTCGGAAATGGAATCACTTGACCCGAAATCCGACGACTACCGTGTGCTGTCGCTTGCATTGAAATACGGCATAGCCGCACTTGATGACAGAAGCGTTGTAGATTATACGGGAGGTGAAAAGGCATGAATGTGACTATCGAAAAAATAGAAATTATTTCGTTCGGCAAACTCAAAAATGCCTCCCTAACTGCCGATTCGGGTATGAATATTCTTTCCGCGCCTAACGAAAGCGGAAAATCTACACTTGCGGCATTCATTAAATTTGTATTTTACGGCTATGCAGGAAGTAGAGTGCAAACGCTGTCCGACAACGAAAAGAAGCTCTACACTCCTTGGGACGGAGAGGTTTCGGAAGGAAGCGTAACCATAAAAGCCGATAATAACCGATATATCGTACATAGACGTTGCATCGCTTCGGGTAAGGATACAGTTGAGATTACCAATCGAAATACAGGCAGGCCCGAGTTTTTCGGAGAAGTACCTGGTGAAATATTCTTTGGTGTGTCTGAAGAAGTATTTGTTCGTACGCTTTTCTTCCGTCAGCTTACAGCACCGCAAAGCAAGGATGAAGTCCTTGCCGACAGACTTAAAAATATCGCGATAAGCGCAGACGAACAGGTGGGCACAAAAAAAGCGATTCAAAGGCTTAATGATGCCAAAAACGAGCTTAAGGGCAGACTTGGAAGCGGATTGATTCCCAAGGCAGAAAAAGAACGCGACGACTTGGAAGAGCTGATAACCATGTCGACGGATATCAGACGCGAAGTTAATCGTTTGGGCGGAGAGATAAAAAAACGTTCCGTCACAATATCCGATGCCGAAAAGAAACTCAAAGCCCTTAATGAAGAACGCCGAAATATAGAAAAATACGAAGCATCTTTGCGTTTGAGAAATATCAACCGTTTGGCACTTGAAGAAGAAAACGCACGTGCCGAATACGAAAACGCATCTGCAGGATTGAAAAAACGTGACGATACGGCATTTCGCGAACTTTTTTCGAAGAACACCGAATACGTTGCCGAGTGTCGTGATTGCGATAAAATAGCGTTGTCGTTGTCTGATGCAAACAGCGAACGAGATGACCTTCTTTCAGAGTTAAAAATCGACGAAACCGATGTAAAAACAGCAGAAAAGCTTATTAAATCTTCTAAAAAGCTTTCGGATATTCTTTTTGTTTCTGCCGCGATTTTAATCGTTTCCGGCATAATAATGTCGCTCGCGAGCAAAACGACAATGGGCTTGGGCATAATCGTTGCCGTACTCGGAATAGTTTTAGGTGCTGTCGGTGCCGTTATACTTGCCAAACCGACAGGTTTTGCAAAGGAATTGGGACTTTCTGGAATAGGTGAGCTTAAAGACGCGGTAGCGGAATTTCCCATGGTTGAAAAACAGTTAAAAGAAGTAGAAACCCGTATTTCTTGGCTTGAAGGCTCTTTTAACGAAAGCAGCGCCCGTTGCGCGAAACTAAAACGCGAGCTTGACACGGGAATTGGCAAATATATTGACGTTTCGGATGATAATTATTCCGAACAGCTTAACAATATTCTTTCGATGTCTTCCGAAAGCGGAGAAAAACTCGCTATTTGGCGCGCCAAGAAAGAGGACCTCGATAATGCCGCGAATGATATTGATTTAGCGGCATTGGAAGCAGACGCGGAGGGGGCAGTTACTCCCGAACGTGACCGTGCAAAAGTTGACAGAGAGCTTAGTTTTTATAACACTCAGTTCAATCAGCTTAGCGAATTGAACCGACGCGATGAGCTTGAAATGACCGCACTTGAAGCGAAAAGCGGAGACCCTGCCGCAATGGTGGGAAAACGCGATTCTCTTGATGCGCGTATTAATGATTTGTCGTTGAAATACAAGGGTTACGAAACCGCAGTACGCGTAATCGAAGAATCGGCAGACTATATGAAGAGTATGGTCGCACCGCGTATAGGTGAACGTGCCGATGAATATTTTTCTATTGCAACAGGCGGTAAATATTCGGCACTTGAGGTCGATACCCGAATGTCTTTAAGTTTTGGCGAAGATATCCGCAGAAACTATGAATATCTTTCTGCAGGCACACGTGACAGCGCGTATCTGTCGCTTCGTCTTGCTCTTGCAGATATGCTTTTCGGCGGATGTGCAGTACCGATAATGCTTGACGATGCTTTCGGAAGAATCGACGACGTACGTTTGCGTATGATGTCGGCTGCACTAAACGAAGCGGCAAAAAAACATCAGATATTCATTTTAACTCACGGCAATCGCGAAAAAGAAGCGTTTGACGATTTAGATATCAGCTACAACGAAGTATCTATAAAGACCGAACAGGAGTAATTGATGGCTGTAAAGCTTAGCGAATCTACCCCGATAAAATATATAAAAGGCATAGGCGAAGCAAGGGCGGCTGCTTTTTCACGGCTTGGAGTCGAAACTGCATCGGACCTTCTTGCCTTTTATCCTCGCGCTTACGAGGAGAGGGGCAAGGTTATATCTGTTGCCGATGCTCTTGACGGCGAACTTTGTTCGGTGGAGATAACGGTACGCGAAACCTCCAAGGTTAAGCAAATACGCGGTAAATTAAGTGTGTTTCGCTCGACGGTGGAAGATGAAAGCTCTGTAATGGAACTTGTATTCTTCAATATGCCGTTTATGGCAAAGGCGCTTACACAGGGTCGACGTTTTCGCGCTTACGGCAGAATGAAAATCGGGCTTTACGGCAGTGAAATGGTTTCTCCTAAGTTGGAACCAATAACCGAAGGTTCGGTTTTGCCATATTACGTGCCTGTTTATCGTGTATCGCCTCCGCTTACGCAAAAAGCAATATACTCTGCGGTTAACGAGGTATTACCGCTTTGCGATACGCTGAATGAACTTTTGCCCGAATCGGTAAGAGTTTCTCACAATCTGCTTCCGCGTTCAATTGCAGTTAGGAACATGCATAGGCCGTTGGATTCCGATTCGCTCAAAAAGGCAAGACGAACGCTGGCTATTGCAGAGATTGCAATCTTTCGTCTTGCGCTTGCGGGTATGCGTTCGAACGTAAGGCGCGAAAAAGCGTTTCCGTTGGGTTTGAAAAATACAGGTATTAAGCATTATTTCGAACAAATGCCGTTTGAACTTACAAACGCACAAAAGAATGCCGTAAAAGAAATCTTTGACGATATGTCCAAAGATACGCCTATGGCGCGTTTGCTTCAAGGTGACGTTGGCAGCGGCAAAACCGCGGTTGCGGCAGCGGCAATATATCTTTGTGTAAAAAACGGCTTTCAGGCGTGTATGATGGCTCCGACTGAAATACTTGCGTCTCAACATAAAAAAACATTAGATAAATTTTTATCTCCTTTTGGGATAAAAACCGAATTGCTTGTATCGGGGCTACCAGCTTCCGAAAAAAAGCGTGTTAGGCAGGGACTTGCCGACGGAAGTATTGACGTCGCTGTCGGCACTCATGCGCTCATTACCGACAAGACCGAATTTTATAACTGCGCACTTGCCGTTGCTGACGAACAGCATCGTTTCGGAGTAAAACAAAGAAAAGCGTTGCTTGATAAAAGCGAACGTGACGGCAGACGGGCACACATGCTTGTCATGTCCGCAACCCCTATTCCAAGGTCGTTGTCACTTATAATTTTCGGTGATTTGGATGTTTCTGTGCTCAATGAACTTCCTCCGGGCAGACAGAAAATAGAAACTAAAATTGTAACAAAAGACGATTCTTCAAAGATTTATTCTTTTATTCGTAAAGAAATATCTGCAGGAGGTAGGGCGTATATAGTTTGTCCGCTTATTGAAGAAGGAGAATCCGAAACTGACAGACGTGCGGCAGAAAGTTATTTCGAAGAACTCTCGTCAGGCGAATTAAAGGGCATACCTATGGGACTTCTGCACGGAAAAATGAAACCTGCGGAAAAAACAGCGGTAATGGCTGAATTTGCGAGTGGAGCAAAGCAAATATTGGTAGCAACCACCGTTATCGAGGTAGGCGTTGACGTTCCCGAGGCTACGGTTATGGTAATAGAAAACGCTGAATGCTTCGGCTTGTCGCAACTTCACCAATTAAGAGGTCGTATCGGACGCGGAAATCGACGTTCGGTATGTATACTTGTTCGCGGAGGCGGAAATGATGACAGCGCCGACCGATTGGCAATAATGCGCGATACGTCCGATGGCTTTAAGGTAGCCGAAGCCGACCTTCAAATGAGAGGTCCCGGTGACTTCTTCGGTGAACGTCAAAGCGGTGAATTTTCGTTCGCGTGCGCTTCTATCGGTGATATTTCGCTTCTTTCCGAAACTGACGCTATCGTTAAGTACATACTGTCTAATCGCGAAAGTTCTGAATATACCGCTATTATAAATGCGGCTAACGCATTTCTTGAAAGGACTGGCGACGGCAAAACCGTCAACTGAAATAATGAAAATAGGTAATCTTGAATTTGCTCACGGTTTGTTTCTCGCGCCTATGGCAGGAATTACCGACCATGCATTTCGTGCAGTTTGCGTATCCTGCGGTGCCGAATGCGTAACAAGCGAGCTTATAAGCGCAAAGGGTGCGACGTACGGCGATAAAAAAACCGAATCTTTGGCAAAGCTATACGAAGATGAGCCGATGTCTGCTATTCAGATATTCGGCAACGACCCTGATATAATGGCAAATGCCGCAAAGCTGATGATGCAATTTTCGCCGAAATATATTGATATTAACATGGGTTGTCCGGTGCCGAAACTTGTAAAAAACGGAGAGGGAAGTGCGCTTATGCGCAATCCCGAACTTTGCGAGAAAATAGTATCGGCAGTTGTAAAGGCTGTTGACGTACCCGTAACCGCAAAATTCCGCAAAAGCTGCGATGACGAAAATCCGCTTTCTGCTGTTGAGGTTGCGCTCGCTTGCGAAAGCGGTGGTGCAAGTGCCGTTTTTGTGCATGGCCGAACACGCAGCCAGATGTATTCGGGACGTGCTGACAGGGATATAATAAAAAAGGTAAAAGAAAGTGTGAAAATCCCCGTTATCGGAAATGGCGACGTTACGTCTTACGAAGATTTTGTTTCGATGAAAGAAGAAACAAACTGTGACGGTGTCATGATTGGCAGAGGCGCGTATGGTTCGCCTTGGGTATTTTCCGAAATAATCTGTAAATTGCGCGGTGAAGACTACAAAGAACCCAATAACGACGCAAAAAGGGAAATGCTTTTTCGCCAACTTGATACGGTTATTGCCGAAAAAGGTCTAAACGGCATAAGAGAATTCAGACATCATATATTGCAGTATTGCAAAGGTTTTTCGGGTTCTGCCAAAATGAGAAAAAACATTTCGCTTATCACGAGCAGACAAGCTGCAATCGAGGCAATAAACACTATTTTTGAATAAGTCCTGTGTGTTAAATCGTACAACTATTGACTTTTGGAGTCAATTGTGTAATAATAAATTTTGTATAAGTGTTTTTGATAATGGGAAGGAAGTATTATGTTTTTTTCCGACATTCATATGCACATACTGTATGGAACGGATGACGGACCGGAAACGCCAGAAGAAATGTTTGAAATGGCGGATATCGCATATAAAAACGGAACTAGGCTTATTTGTGCTACTCCGCACTTTTGTCCCGGGAACTTTGGCGATAACCGCGAAAGCTCAGAACACGCTTTTGAGGTATTAAAAGAATATTGCAAAGAAAAATACCCTGATTTGAAGTTATATTTGGGCAATGAATTTTATTATCTGCCCGAAGGAGTATCTTGGTTAAAAAGCGGTGTTTGCCGTACCATAGGCAATACCCGTTATGCTCTTGTTGAATTCGATGTTAACGCTTCGGAGAATGAAATTGCCGATGGGGTAGACAGAATTTTGAATTCAGGGTATGTTCCCATAATAGCACACGCCGAACGTTATCGGAAATTGAGTTTTAAGCGATTGTGGGCGATTCGTCAGAACGGTGCGTTGGTGCAGGTAAATGCACAATCGTTTAAAACCGACGTTCTCATGTTGGGTGTGAAAGCTCGGTTAAAGGTTATGTTGTCTGAAAACACGGTTGATTTTGTATCAAGCGACGCGCACGCTTCGATTAACCGTGTGCCGGACATGACTTATGCGTACAATTATTTGGTCGAAAAATACGGCAACGAATATGCAGAAAGGCTCTGTCATGGCAATGCCCAAAATTTAATTTTTGCTGACATGAGCGAGGAGGACAAGTAATGGAAAAAATCACTCTAAAAACCATTTCTTTAAAAGACCTGTGGAATGTTTTTCGCGGTTGCTTTCTTTTTGTTTTTATAGCAGGGATAATTGCCACGACGTTAATGTATTTCAGAGCGAAGATGAACTATGCACCTATGTATTCATCTTCGGGCACACTTTATCTTATAAGCAACAATGATGGTGGCGAGCAGTCTAAAAACGAATGGACAGTTGACTATACTCTCGCTAACGTTGTGGTATCTGATACGATATACGTACTTCAAAGCCGTACGGTTTTAAACGAAGTCGGTAATCAGTTGGGCATCAAAAACGGTTACGGCGCTTTGCGTTCGAGCATTTCCATCAATCATCCTAAGGATACACGAGTTCTCGAAATAACCGCAACTGCATCTTCTCCCGAATTGGCAAAAAAAATTGTAGACACCCTTTCGGTAGTAGGTCCTGTAGAAGCGAATAACGTATTGCGTTACGACCGTATTCAAATTTATGAAGAAGGTACAATTAACACATGGCCGATAAACCAAGTTAGTATTATGCACTATCTGCATTTCGGTGTTCTTGCAGGTGTTGCTGTGTACGTCGTGTTCCTCTGTATGTTCCTTTTCGACAACTATCTTCATACCGATGAGGATATCGAACGAATCCTTGGCATAAGTATTATCGGTGATATTCCCGATGCCGATGCTAACAAGAAAAACGGCAAGTATAGATATAAGAAAAGTAGCGGTAAGAGTTATTATGCACGTTCTTCCGGTGCATATACAAATAACAACGGAAAGAAGGAGTAAATATGGAACCGATTCAACTTAAATTACCCGGTGACAACGACTTCTTCACCGAAGAAGCATATAAGGTATTGCGTACAAATATTCAGTTCTGCGGTCAGGATATAAAGGTTATCGCTATTACAAGCTGTAACGAAAATGACGGCAAAACAACGGTTGCTTTGCACGTGGCAAAAAGTTTTGCGGAACTTGATAAACGCGTTTTGCTTATCGATGCAGATATGCGTAAATCAGTTATGGCAGGCAGAAATACCACCGCGCAAGTAACAAGCGGTCTGAGCGAAGTGCTCACAGGTATGTGCCCTATTTCCGAATGTCTTTATCCGGTAATGAATAGCAAAATGCATATACTCTTCTCGGGACAGTATCCTCCCAACCCCGTTGAATTGCTCAACGGTAAGTATTTTGCAGCACTTATTGCCGAATGTCGCAAGGTTTACGACTATATTATCATTGATACACCTCCCCTCGGTCAGGTTATCGATGCTGCAGTTGTTGCCGAAAAATGCGACGGTATGGCAATGGTTATAGGTAGCTCTAAGGTGCATTACAGAATGGCGCTTGACGTTGTTGAACAGATTCAAAAAAGCGGATGTAAGATGCTTGGTGTAATCCGTAACAACAGAAAGCAGAAAAACAGAAAATATTACTACCGTAAATATTACCGTCACGATTCAAGCAAATTGAAGAAAAAATATTAAAATAAGACCGTTTCGAGCAAACATTTTGTTTCGAAACGGTTTGTTTTTTAAACAAAAAGCAGCTAATTTCGGCAAGGATTTATTGACATATCGGGAAATATACGATATAATACCAAATTAAGGATATGCGACAAGAAAGGGGAATTCTGTATGGTAAAAGACCGTTTTGGCAATGTTTTGGAATCGGATGATACACAGGATAAAACCTTATCTTTCTTATACGAAACATCATTTGGGAAAATCATCAATAAACTGTTGGTGCGCAGGTTTATTTCCAATCTCGGAAGACTGTATATGGAGTCGTTTCTTTCAAAAACGCGCATTCAAAAACTTATAAAATCGCATAATATTGATATGAGCGATTATGAAAATCGTGAGTTTTCATCGTTTAATGACTTCTTCACGCGCAAGCTTGCGCCAAATAAACGAACGCTTGATATGGATGAAAATTCGGTAATATCTCCTGCCGATTCGAAACTTACGGTTTATGAAATTAGCGAGGATAGCGTTTATCGCATAAAGGGCTGCGATTACAAAATAGAAACGTTGCTTGGCGGCGACAGTGAACTTGCTAAAGAATTTATAGGCGGAAAGTGCTTTATATATAGACTGACTGTCGATAACTATCATCGTTATTGCTATCCCGACGGCGGTGTTGAACATAGCCATCGCTTTATTCCGGGGATATATCATACGGTTAATCCCATTGCTACGTCAAAAATCGACGTTTACGGAAAAAACTGTCGTGAACTAACTTTGCTGGATACCGATAATTTCGGCAGAGTAGCATATATTGAAGTTGGCGCGATGATGGTAGGTCGAATAAATAATAACCACGACATATCGCGCTTTGAACGCGGAACCGAAAAGGGTTATTTCTCTTTCGGCGGTTCAACTATAATTATTTTGTATAAAAAAGATACGGTCGTAGTTGATGACGATATTATGAAAAATAGCGCACTTGAAATAGAAACTGCCGTTCGCTATGGTGAACGTGTCGGAAAACGAGGAGAGTAACAATGGAAAGAAAGAATCTTGCATCGGGAAAACAGGTAAAAATAACTAATCTTGTGCCGATAGCTAACAGCTATGCATCGATGGAAAAGGGCAGAAAGGATATCCTGACCAACGGCGTTATAGGTGACCCCTCGTCGTGTTATAGCGGAGATTGGGTTCATTTCTATCGCGGAATGGGCAGAACTCTTGTTATTGACCTTGGCGATACTTTTGCCGTAAACGGATTCAGTATCGGCTTTATTCACGACAAGAAGATGGGTATTTATTGTCCCGAAGAGGTTAGATTTTATCTCTCCGACGACGGCATTGATTATTACGAAGCTGCGGTTGTAGAATCTCCGTATCCTGCTTCTTTTGAAGAGCAAACAAGAGCTTTGTATTCTGCAAACCTTGAAAAGGTTTACCGCGCAAGATATGCACGACTTGACTTTAACGTAGAAGTAAACGTTTTCTGCGATGAATTTTGTGTGTTCGGTGGCGAAAGCGACGGCTTTGAATACAGACCTTCGGGCAAAAAGCCTGAGGTTGTAAATAAAGGCTGTTTTGCAAGTCGCGACGTACTTGAAGGCTTGCACGATATACCTTTGCTTTATTGGGGATATTATCCCGAGGATGAACGTGTTGCAAGGTTGAGAAAAGAAGACTATCTTCCCTTTATTGCATATATTGACCGCGACGCAAACGTGCTTGACACAATGTTTGACGCCCTTATGTTCTTAAACGTAATGGGCAGATGTCCTTCGGGCGGTTCGCTCGGTTATCACGGTCCGCGCTCGATTCTTTCCGACTGGGAATTCTTGCTTGACGAGATGTTTTTAGACGGTTTTAACTTGAAGGCACTTGATGAAGCAGTTGCCGACTTGAAGGTAAAACTCGGAATGGATAGCGGTTATAAACTCAAATTCTATCTTACCGCACCCGTACCTAAGATTTCCAATGAGCCTTTCGGCGATATGGACGGCGACGGAATTGAGGAAAAGATACTCACCACTCAAGATTGTATCGATGCATACGCTTGGTACGTCGACCAGGTTACTCGCCGTTATGAAGCGGAACATTTCGAAAATATCCTTCTCGACGGTTGGTTCTGGAATAACGAATCTGCATCTCGCGCCAACCGCGACGATGAAGAAGTTTTCGCAAAGGGCTGCATGGACGAACTTCACAAACGTGGTTATAAGTGCATCTTTATCCCGTACTTCCAAGCAGGCGGATGCGAAAAGGTTGACAAAATCGGTTTTGACGTCACCACGATGCAACCCGGTCTTTCGTTCCAGGACGTTCTCGGCAAAGACCCTCAGGGTATGATGCAAGATTTCACCGATTTGTGCAAAAAATACGGCTTTGGCATAGAGCTTGAAATACACCACGGTGTCAAGAACGAGGAAACAAAACTAAAATACGGTCAGCTGTTTGACGAATACCTTATCGGCTGTATACGCAACGGCATGATGACCGATACGATTCATACCTATTATCAGGTTGCGGGACCCGGTGTGTTCCATTTCTGTGCTCATTCCAAGGATAACTACCAACGTGCTATTTACGATAATCTTTATAAGTTTATAAAGGGAACGCTTACCGAAGCTGACGTAAAGGCAAAGTTGGCATATATTTCCGAAACGAAGAATGTAGAAACAGAAAATTCGGTTTGTGAGGAATCGGTTGGAGAAGAACCCGACCCTGCTAAGATAGAGGAAACAACCGAAAATCTCTTTGAATTTATAGAAGAAACCACTATAGAAATGCCTATAGAGATTCCGACAGAAACCGAGTCCGAGGAAGAAATCAAGTTTGAACTCGAACCTGAACTTGCTTCCGAAATCGAACTCGAACCCGAATCTGCACTTGAGTTCGAAGAAGAACCCGAACCCCGTAAAAAAATCGATTTAAAGAATATCAATTATAAAAAACTTGCACTTATCGGTGCAGGTATAGCCGCAGCCTGCGGTCTTATATACCTTATTTGTAAGGACAAAAAGAAATAAACAAAAAGTTCCAAAGGGATATAACCTTTGGAACTTTTTAATTGCGAAACTTCTGTAATATCACGAAGCGAAACACGCGGTGAAAAGCGTAAGCAGGGAAATGAATATAGATGAACCTATAACCCCTTTGATAAAACCATGTAAAAATCCATCTCTGTCATATACTGCTCTTTTTGTTAATGTTACAAGCTCTTTCATTTTATTTTCCTCCTTAGGTTTAATGCACTTTCTTTATCTTACGAGTTTATTATAACCGGTCAGATGTACAATAATCGGGACAGCAAAAACTTTTTAATAAAAAATACCGTTGCACAAAACAACGGTATTTTTGATACCTTTTTAAGGCATCGGTTAAGTGAAAATTGCATCTGCAATAAAACTTTACCGCATGAGCAGAAGGAGGTTAGAGGAAACTGCCCTAATGCGGTAAAGAAATTTCTGTTGAAAAACTAAATCACACTAAGACAATCCAATAAAACCGACTGCCATATAGGGAACAAATCAAGAACCCTTTTTGTAAAGTTCACTATTTAAAATAGTTTCACTTCATGGAAAACAATAGTTTTCCGTTTGATTTTACAGGTCATCGGCATCCTGAATAGGCTTTAGTCTACCATCCAATGGGACACCCGTGTAACTTCCCAACACATCGGAATTCATTTCGGGAACCATATTGTTTAAACCAAATAGGTCCGTAACGAGATTAGTGGGATAGTTGGCGTTTTGTGCATGTGGGTGCGGATAATAATAACGGTCTACATCATTGATGCCTTTGGGAAACCTGTATCTTCTTCGTTTTCCCATTGTTGATGCTCCTGTCTGAACGAATCGTTTTC
>JAZRUB010000092.1:0-4977 GCA_045652305.1 Eubacteriales bacterium | reverse complement strand
ACAAGGGTTATCATTGAAACCGCCAAACACGTTATAAGCAAAGGCAAGCAAGCGATTATTCTTCTTCCCGAAATTGGATTGGCATCGCAAGCCGTAAAGGCATACGCCGCTGCTTTTGGAAAAAAACTGGCGGTTATCCATTCCATGCTGTCTGTCGGGGAACGAACAGACACATATCGCAAGATATTTGCAGGCGAGATTGACGTTGTTATAGGTACAAGAAGTGCGGCATTTGCGCCTTTCACACAGCTTGGATTAATTGTTGTTGACGAGGAGCAGGCACACACCTACAAAAGTGAAATGCAACCGAAATACAACGCGGTTGACGTTGCACGTTTCAGATGCAACGATGACAAAGCATTGATGATTCTTGCGTCGGCAACACCGTCTATTGAAAGTTATTACAAAGCTAAAAAGGGCATGTACTCGCTTTTCACCTTAAAAAACAGGTATGCAGGTACTGAATTGCCAGAGGTTATTATTGAGGACATGAGAGAAGACCCTACGTTGCTCTCTCAAAAACTCATCGGCACAAGGCTTACTAACGAGCTAAGGACGGCAAAAGCAGAAAACAAGCAATCTTTGCTTTTTGTGAATCGCAGAGGGTATAACTCGCATATTTCTTGCAGAGAGTGTGGATACGTTTTCTCTTGTCCCAACTGCTCGGTTTCGCTGACACACCACGCTTACGAAGGAAACACGCGCGGTATTAAAAAAATGTCGTGTCATTATTGCGGTTATACCAGTATGTTACCCGAAAAATGCCCTGTATGCGGTGGAAAACACATAGGATATTCAGGGTTTGGTACACAGAAACTGCAAGACGAATTGGAAACCGACTTCCCCGAAATGAAGATAACGCGTATGGATTCCGACACGACGAGCGGAAAGTTTTCACACGATAAGCTCATAGAGGAATTCGCAAACGGCGAGACCGACATTTTAATCGGCACGCAGATGATTTCAAAGGGGCTTGATTTCCCCAACGTAACACTTGCGGGTGCCGTTAGCGTTGACAGTTCGCTGTATATGGACGATTTCCGTGCAGGAGAACGTACTTTTTCGCTTATCACGCAACTTGTAGGTCGCGCAGGACGCGCAAACTCAAGAGGCAAAGCAATTTTACAAACATACAATCCCGACAACGAAACACTTAAGCTTGCCGCAAAGCAGGATTACGAAAAGTTCTTTGAAAGCGAAATCAGATTAAGAAAAGCGGTTGTTTTCCCTCCGTTTTGTTCAATAGCGGTATTTGGAATATCATCGGTTTCGGAAAAGGACTGCGAAGCGTTTGCACAAAGATTGGACACAATGCTTCTATCGCTTTACGACAAGGAATATAAAGATATAAAGATTATTAAGTTCGGTCCGTTCAGAAACGGCATATACAAAGTCATGGGCAAGTTCCGCCAAAGAATTATCATCAAATACAAGGACAATGCACGAACAAGAGAGTTCTTATCAAAGCTTTTAACCGAGGCGCTGTCGAGCGCACCCAAAAGCGTAAAAGTGGAGCTTGACACAAATCCTACATTGATATAAGAGGTCATTATGGCAGTTTTAAATATTTTAAAAGAGGGCGACGAAACCTTACGCAAGAAATGCAGACCGGTTGACAAAATCACCCCCAGAATAATTCAGTTACTTGACGACATGCACGAAACGCTTGAAATTGCTCAAGGCGTAGGTCTTGCAGCACCTCAGGTGGGTGTTTTAAGACGTGTTGTTATAGTCGAAATCGGTGACAAGAAATACGAAATGATAAATCCCGAAATCGTGGAAACCAAGGGCAAACAGGAAGAAATTGAGGCTTGTTTGTCTGTTCCCGAAAAGTACGGTTTGGTTAAACGCCCTGCATGGGTAAAAGTACGCGCTACCGACAGAAACGGCAATATTTACGAGGTTAGCGGAGAGGGATTGATGGCAAGATGTTTCTGCCATGAATTAGACCATCTTGACGGTACACTTTATATTGACAGAGCTATCGAAATGTACGACGCTGACGACATTGAGGACGAAGAATGAGAATAGTTTTTATGGGCACACCCGATTTTGCGGTATCTTCGCTTGAAGCGCTTTATGAATCGGGTCACGACGTAGTTTTGGTTGTAACACAGCCCGACAGACCTAAGGGTCGCGGTTACACCCTTACACCTTCGCCTGTTAAGCAATTTGCGCTTGAAAAAGGCACAGAGGTTATCGCGCCGACGAGTTTAAAAGACGAAACGGTTATACAAAAGCTAATCGATGCAAATGCCGACCTTTTTGTAGTAACCGCATACGGAAGAATACTATCGAAACAGATTCTTGATATTCCGAAAATCGGATGTTTTAACATCCATGCATCGTTGTTACCGAGTCTTAGAGGTGCGGCTCCTATTAACCGCGCTATAATGAACGGCGACAAAATCGGTGGTGTGACGGTCATGTATATGGACGAGGGCATGGACACCGGCGATATGGTGCTTACACGCGAAGTGGAAATAAAAGACGATTGGTGTGCCGAGGAATATCACGATGCGCTTGCCGAAATAAGCAAGGGTGCTTTGAAAGAATTTTTGGAATATGCCGAAAAAGGCAATATTCCCCATACAAAGCAAGATGAAACAAAAGCAACCTATGCTTCGAAAATCGGTAATGATGATGCATACATTAAATTTGACGAATCGGCAATGGACACGCGTAACAGAATAAGGGGTTTATCACCCTTCCCCGGTTCTTATTTCTTCCTACGCGGAAAGCGAATAAAGGTTAGAAAAGCCATACTAGGGTGCGGTCACGGCGAAATCGGCACCGTTATATCTACAAATAACGGCGGAATCGAAATTGCTTGTGCCGATGGCAGTATTATTATCACACAGCTTTGTCCCGAAGGAAAAGGCGTGTGTGATGCCGAAAGTTATCTTCGCGGTAACAAGATTGAGATTGGAACCAAGGTAAATGAGTGACAAAGCAAGGTTAGCGGCATACAACACCGTCAAGCGTGTTCTTTCGGGTGCTTATTCCAACTTGGCAAACGTGGGTGACGACCTTAGCGGTCTTGACCGCGCTTTTGCCGAGAATATCGTTTTGGGTACTTTAGAGCGCAAAATCACGCTTGAATACCTACTTAACGACTTTATCCGCAAAGACACAAAGAAAGATTTAGTTTATCTTTTGATGACGGGTGTTTACCAAATTTTATACATGAGCCGTGTGCCTGACAGCGCCGCTTGTGACGAAACGGTAGGACTTGTCAAACAACTTTTCACTCAAAAAGAAGCCGGATTTGCAAATGCGGTGCTCAGAAACATTTGCAGAAACAAGGACAGTTTGATTCAATCTATTGACAATGCGGATGGGCATATCAAATATTCGGTAAACAAAGAACTTTTCGACTTGATAAAGCTTCAATATCCCGATGAGGCAGAAAAGATTTTTGAAGCTTTCTTTGAACAAACGCCGATGTGTTTACGAGTTAACAACCTTAAAAGCGATGCCGAAAGTCTTGCTGCAAAGGTTGACGGAGAAGCATTGAACGGCAAAGCAGTACTCTGCAAAAATCCGCAAAAGGCTATTGATTTAATAGAAAACGGTGAATTTTATATACAAGGCCTTGCTTCGCAAAAGGCTGTTAATCTTTTAGGCGCAGAAAGCGGACAAACGGTTATTGACGTTTGCGCTTGTCCGGGCGGAAAAAGCATCGGTACGGCGATTGACATGAATAATCAAGGACAAATTTATTCCTTTGATATTCACAAGAACAAGTTACCGCTCATCGAAAAAAGTGCGAAAAAACTCGATATTTCTATAATTAAAACAGCCGTTCACGATGCAAGAAATCCCAAAGAAGATTTAATCGGCGTTGCCGACAGAGTTATATGCGACGTGCCTTGCAGCGGAACTGGTGTTATGGGAAACAAACCCGAAATTAAGTATAAGTCGCCTGACGATTTTAAGGGACTCTACCCTACTCAAAGGGCTATAATTAATTCCGCATCAAAGTATCTTAAAATCGGCGGATGCATGGTATATTCAACTTGCTCGATAAACAAGTTGGAAAACGAGGAAGTTATTAAAGAATTTTTATTGAACAACAGCGGTTATTCTCTTATCCATGAAGAAACCTGTCTTCCTTTCGGAAACGAAAAAGAGGGTTTCTATATGGCAAAAATTGTACGGGAGTTTTAAATGATTAAGACCGACCTGCTTTCAATGTTCCCCGAAGAGTTGGGTGAGCTTTGTGTAACGCTTGGCGAGCCGAAATACAGAGGCAAACAGATTTTCGAAGGGTTATACAAAGGAAAACGGGATTTTTCCGAATTTACATCCCTACCCAAGTCTTTTCGTGACAAATTAAATGAAAATGCGTTCATCCCTACCGCCACGATAAAGCGGAAACTCGTTTCCTCTATTGACGGTACGGTAAAGTATCTCTATTCGTTGTACGACGGAGAAACTGTTGAAAGCGTATTCATGCGATATAAGCACGGCAACACCATGTGTATCTCCACACAGGTAGGTTGCAGAATGGGTTGCGCTTTTTGTGCAAGTACAAAGGCAGGATTGGTTCGTTCGTTATATCCCTCCGAAATGCTGCTACAAATACTCGAAGCAGAGCGCGATTTGGGAGAGCGGGTTTCGAACGTCGTACTTATGGGAATGGGCGAACCGCTTGATAATTACGACAATGTAATTAAATTCTTGCGACTCGTAAATTTAGAGAACGGTTTGAATATCGGATTGCGACACATTTCGCTTTCCACCTGCGGGCTTGTAGATAAAATAGACAAACTGGCGAAAGAGGGATTGCCTATAACGCTTTCGGTTTCTCTGCATGCTTCGAATGATGAAACACGAAAAGAGACGATGCCCATTGCTAACAAATGGTCGATACGCGAACTGCTTGATGCTTGTAAACGCTATATAGACAATACCGGCAGACGTATTTCATTTGAATATGAAGTCGGAGGCCAAGCGGTCTTAGGAAGACAACAT
>JAZRUB010000091.1:0-11199 GCA_045652305.1 Eubacteriales bacterium | reverse complement strand
TTCTTCTTTTTTTTTGCCATTTTTATTCTCCTTTTTATGGGGTTTTATTGGGGGTTTTAGATAGATTTAAGGGGATTTTTGAAAAAATCCCCTTAAGAATCCCAAAAAACTTTTAAATACAATAAAATTCTTATAAAAATCCGCGACATGTGCGTGGATTTTTATACCTATGATGTCCGCGAGTGCACAACGCAGTTGGGCGCGAAGGCGCGAGCGAACAGACATCCAAAACGATTGAAAACGCAGTTTTCAATCGAGAGCATCAGCGACTATGGGGTCCCCGAAAATCGGAGATTTTTGGGGAGGTTTTATCCTTTTGTATATTCCAACAAACCGCCTGCGAGTATTATATCAATATCTCTGCCCGAAAGGGAGGAAACAAGCTTAATTTCCTTGCCGTTGGATTCGAGAACGATATCCTTGCCCTCTTTAATGCAGGAACGAACATCGGAAATTGTCAATTTGTCGCCCAAAGAAATAGAATCGTAATCGTCGGAATTTGCAAAAGTCAAAGGCAAAATACCCGCATTAACAAGGTTTGCCGCATGAATACGCGCGAAACTCTTTGCAATTACAGCCTTTACGCCAAGATAAAGCGGAACGAGCGCAGCATGTTCACGCGAAGAACCCTGACCGTAGTTTTCGCCACCGATGATTATACCGCCGTTCTTTTCTTTAGCGCGTGCAGGGAATTCCTCATCGCATACCTCGAAGCAGAAGTTCGAAAGGTACGGAATATTGGAACGGTAAGGAAGAATCTTTGCGCCTGCAGGCATGATATGGTCGGTGGTGATATTGTCGCCGACTTTAAGTATACATTCGCAATCAATAGATTCGGGTACAGGTCTGCTTTCGGGGAAAGGCTTAATGTTAGGTCCGCGAACGACCTCAACATTAGGTGCTTCTTCAACCGTTGCAGGTTTGATAATCATATTGTCGTTTATCATAAAACGGTTAGGCATGGAAAATCCGGGCATTTTACCGATAGTTCTCGGGTCGGTAAGCACGCCTGTAAGTGCCGAGATAGCCGCTGTTTCAGGGCTTACGAGATACACTTGTGCATCTTTAGTACCGCTTCTTCCGAGGAAGTTACGGTTAAACGTACGCAGAGAAACACCTGCGGATTGGGGCGACTGTCCCATACCTATACAAGGACCGCAAGCGCTTTCAAGAATTCTTGCGCCTGCATCTATCATCCAACCCAACGCACCGCATTCGGCAAGCATATTATATACCTGCTTACTACCGGGAGCGATAGAAAGGCTTACGTTATCGTTTACGGTTTTGCCCTTTAATATATGAGCAACCTTCATAAGGTCAACGAACGATGAGTTTGTACAAGAACCGATACATACTTGGTCAACCTTGATATTGCCGATTTCCTCAATCGACTTTACGTTATCGGGGCTGTGAGGACAAGCCGCCGCAGGAACAAGCTCCGAAAGATTTATATCTATAACAAGGTCGTACTCGGCATCGTCATCTGCCTTTAATTCAACATATTGGTCTTCTCTGCCCTGTGCAGCAAGGAAAAGACGGGTATTTTCGTCGGAGGGGAACACCGAAGTAGATGCGCCCAATTCCGCACCCATGTTAGTAATGGTTCCGCGTTCGGGAACGGTGAGAGTTTTGACACCCTCTCCGCCGTATTCGATAATTCTGCCGACACCGCCCTTTACGCTCAAACGGCGAAGTACCTCAAGAATAACGTCTTTTGCAGAAACCCAGTCGTTAAGTTTACCGCTTAAATTAACACGTACCATTTCGGGCATGGTTATATGATATGCACCGCCACCCATAGCAACGGCAACGTCAAGACCGCCTGCACCGAAAGCAAGCATGCCCAATCCACCGCCTGTGGGAGTATGGCTATCCGAGCCGATAAGCGTTTTGCCGGGGACACCGAAACGTTCGAGATGAACCTGATGGCAAATACCGTTACCGGGGCGCGAGAAATAAAGACCGTATTTCTTTGCACAAGTGCGTATATACAAATGGTCATCGGCGTTCATAAAGCCGTTTTGCAAGGTGTTATGGTCGATATATGCAACCGAAAGTTCGGTTTTCACGCGAGGAATACCCATAGCCTCGAATTCAAGATACGCCATTGTACCCGTAGCGTCTTGAGTAAGAGTTTGGTCTATTTTCAAGCCGATGGGAGAACCTTTTATCATTTCACCTTCTACAAGGTGGGCTTTGATTATTTTTTGTGCAATCGTTAATCCTGCCATTTTATATTTTCCTTTCTATCGTCAATTTCTACGTAGGGCAATCTGCCATGGAAAGGTCTGTACGCAGGGCGCATTATTCGACGGCAGGTGATTATTTCTTCCAAGCGGTGTGCACACCAACCCGAAAGACGCGCAATCGCAAACAACGGAGTAAACATTTCCTCAGGAATACCGAGCATACGGTATACAAGTCCCGAATAAAGATCGACGTTGGCGCAAATCGCGTTACCGTCCTGCATTTTATTTTGTAGCAATGCAGGTGCCAAGCGTTCAACCGCATTAAGAAGTTCGTAATCTTCGCGCATACCGAACATATCGCAATGTTCCTCTGCCGCTTTATGCAGTATTGTTGCACGAGGGTCACTTAACGTATATACCGCGTGTCCGACACCGTATATAAGACCGCTTCTGTCGCCTGCTTCGCGGTTCAACAATTTTTGCAAATATGCGCCTATTTCTTCATCGTCTTTATAGTCGCGAACGTTATCTTTAATGCCGTCAAGCATTCTCATAACCTTAATGTTCGCACCGCCGTGACGAGGACCCTTAAGCGCGCCTATACCTGCGGCGATTGCCGAGAATGTATCGGTACCCGAAGAAGTGAGTGCACGTACGGCAAAGGTAGAGTTATTACCACCACCGTGTTCGGCGTGAAGTATCAAACACTTATCGAGAAGTTTTGCTTCTTCGTGAGTAAATTTACGGTCAAAACGAAGCATGGAAAGTATATTTTCCGCCATGCTCTGTCCCGGAATGGGAGAGTGCAAGAAGAAACTTTCGTTATCGTAATAACGTTTTTTTACTTGATATGCCGCAGTCATTATCATAGGCATACGGGCGATTATCATCAATGATTGACGAAGTACGTTATCAATCGAGTTATCATCAGGGTTTTCGTCATAACTGTAAAGTGCAAGCACGCTTCTCGCGAGCTTATTCATGATGTCGGGACTGGGAGCGCGCATTATCATGTCTTCGATAAAAGACATGGGCGGGTCGCTGTATTCGTCCATGATGGCATCATAAAAATCGAGCTCCGCCTGAGTAGGCAAAGAACCGAAAAGCAAAAGCCACGAAGCTTCGTCATAACCGAATCTGTCATGTCTGTCGTTTGCATCAATTATATCGGCTATGCTTACACCGCGGTAAAACAATTCACCCTCGCAGGGAACACGTTCGTATTCGTTAATGAGATAACCGTGAACGTTACTTACTCTCGTAATACCTGCAAGCACACCCGTACCGTCGGGGTTACGAAGTCCGCGTTTTACACCGTATTTCGTGTAAAGTTTATCATCAAACGCAGCGTTTTCACGCAGAGCATCTGCAAGTATTTCTATATTTAGTTTGTTATTCATAAAAACACGTCTTTCTACATTTAGGATATTATATATTTATCGATTCGGCAAGAAGTTCTTTCATCGAATACATGCCTTTTTCTTTGCCTACGATAAAATCGGCAGCTTTAAGCGCGCCTTCGGCGAAAAGTGCACGGCTTTCGGCAGTATGCTTCAGACTTATGGTTTCACCGTTACGGCTCAAAAGTACCTCGTGTTCACCAAATATGCCACCACAACGAACAGAAGATATTCCTATCTCGTTATATGGTCGAACCATACGGCGCGAAGCACGTTCGGTTACTATTTCGGTACCATCGGGCATAAGTTCGGCAATGCCTTCGGCTATCATAAGCGCAGTACCGCTGGGAGCATCAAGTTTATTACGATGATGCTTTTCGATAATTTCAACATCGCAATCTCCGCCAAGTGATTTTACCGCACTTTTGCAGAGGTCGATAAGGAGATTAACTCCAAGCGACATATTTCTCGAATAAAACACCGCATACTCCGAGGAAAGCGATTTCAGCATAGCAAGTTCACTTTCGGTATGACCGGTAGATGCCACAACGCAAGCAGTACCCGTCCTGCGCACGAAAGCACAGATTTCAGGAACTGAAGTATGGTGAGTAAAGTCAATCACCGCATCCGCTGTTTCTTTTACTTCTTCGATTGATTTATAAAAGGGGATATTTTCAAAATCCGATGTGCCGAATTTATCGACAGTCGCGACAACCTCGACATCTTTTGCTTTGGCAGCGGCAATTACTTCCCTACCCATTCTGCCGCAAGCGCCGTTTACGATTATTTTCATAACAATTCCTTACTTAATCAGTCGCACAAGCCTTGTTCGCGCATAAGTGCGAAAAGTTTTTCGTCATCACAAGCATCCATAGGACAAAGCGGCATACGGAATTCGTTACTGCAAAAGCCCATTTTCGAAACAGCTGTTTTAACAGGAATCGGGTTGACCTGCATAAACAAGCCGTTCATAAGACGAAGATACTTAAGTTGCAACGATGCTGCGGTTTTGAAATCGCCGTCAAGGCAAAGTTGCGTGATACGGTGTGCTTCATTCGGCATAACATTGGAGAATACCGAGATAGCACCGATAGCGCCCATAGACATAAGCGGAACTATTTGTTGGTCGTCACCGCTGTACATATCCATGTCGCCTGCACAAGCCTCCAAAACCTCCATCATAAGAAGAAGGTTTCCGCTTGCTTCCTTGGTAGCAACGATATTTTCGTGCTTTGCCATTTGCTTATACGAATCAACAGAAATACAGAAACCGGTTCTTCCGGGAACGTTATAAACGATACAAGGAATATTAACCGAATCCGCAACGGTATTAAAGTGACTTACAATACCCTTTTGAGAACATTTATTGTAGTAAGGGGTTACGAGAAGAAGTCCGTCCGCGCCCGCTTTTTCAGCAAAACGCGAAAGGTCAACCGCATACTGTGTATTATTAGAACCCGTACCGGCTATAACAGGAACACGATGATTAACCTTTTCTATCGTGTATTCAACAACGCGCTTATGCTCATCATCATCCAAAGTAGCAGGTTCGCCTGTTGTACCACAGACAACAAGAGCATCTATGCCACCATTGATTTGGAATTCGAGTATATTACCAAGTGCTTCATAGTCGACTTTGCCGTCCTTAAACGGTGTAATAAGCGCGGTAGCTGTGCCTTTGAAAATCGGAGTTCTGATTGCCATATTTATTCCCCCAAAAAAGTAATTTCGTAAATATATTCATTATATAATATCACTTTGATATCAAATTGTCAATGTTTTCGCCGTTTTTTTATAAAAAAAGAGGGACTGAAAAAACAGTCCCTTTTGAAGTAAAGCCTATATTAACCGAGTACGATTTCCTTGTTTTGTTCAGAAGAATCATACATTGCCTGCATCATTGTAGCGGTGATGATAGCCTTGTCGATGTGAGAAGGAAGTTTCTCGCCGGTTCTTACGCAATCAACAAACGCGTTGATTTCGTTTTCGAAGTGGTTGCTTTTTTCATACTTAGGCTTGAAGTCGATAAGAGTATTGCAGGAAGTTGTGTAGAGAGTGAAGTCACCGCCATAGTTAAGACGGATACCTGCTTTAGTACCGATAAAGTCGATATATGTTTCAGCAACACCGATATTTTGCGCCCATGCACCGTTAAGGGTGATGGTAGGACCTTCGGTACGTACAAAACCGGTAACGAAGTCGTCAACGTCATAAGTACCGTTAACGTCTTTGGTCATTTCGGACCACATGCTGTTGTATACGTAGTTAGGCATATCTACGCCGAGTTTCGAGAAGGTTTTTGCCGAAACGGTAAGAGGTTTCGGGTCATCCATACAGTACATAACGATGTCAAGGTAGTGAACACCCCAGTCGATAAGTACGCCGCCACCGGAGATGGATTTATCGGTAAATGCACCGCCAAGACCGGGGATAGAGCGATGAGCACGGAAGCTTACGTATACGTGATAAACTTCGCCCAGTTCGCCCGATTGGATAATTTCACGAAGTCTGTTAACCGCAGAGTTGAAACGGTTTACAACACCGATATTAAGAATTTTGCCGGTTTCGTGCTGAGCCTTTTGCATTTCAAGTGCTTCGGGAAGAGTTCTTGCGGCAGGTTTTTCGCAAAGAACGTTCTTACCTGCTTTAAGAAAATCAATAGTGATTTCTTTATGCATCTTGTTAGGAGTACAGATAGAAACTGCTTCGATTTCAGGGTCGTTCAAAATTTCATGATAATCTTCAATAGCTGTACCGCATCCGTATTTTTCAACAGCTTCTTCTGCTCTGGATTTGATAATGTCGCAGAAATACTTGATTTCTACAGTACCGTTAGCGATGTATGCAGGGATATGAGCGCTGTTAGCGATAGTACCGCAACCGATAATTGCGATTTTCATTTTAGACATGATTTGTGCCTCCAAAATTCACATTATAAGGTTGCAATCATTCTACCACACAAGAAACCATTTTTCAATAGATTTTACGACAAAAAACAAAAAAACTCTTGACAGAATCAAGTCGGGTGATTATACTATTGTTTGCAAAAGCTGTGATGGGGACAAAGCTATCTCGAGAGCACTTTTCAGAGAGCCGTTGGTTGGTGCGAAACGGCAGGTGTAAAGATATGTGAACTCACCCCTGAGCTGCCGTTCCGAGGATTTTTTCATTAGGTTCGGTCGGGTTTCTCGCCGTTATCAAGAGAGCGTGCTGTTTGGCGCGTGCAAATGATAATATTGAATTACCCAAGCTCTATTTATGTTTTTGCATGAATAGAGTTTTTATTTTTTCGAAACAGACATACGTCTGCAAAAAGGAGATTATACCATGAAGTTATCATTCTCTACCCTCGCCTGTCCGGGTTACGGTTTTTCCGACATCTACGCGATGGCAACCGACCTTGGATTCGACGGAATCGAGGTTCGCGGTCTTGGCGACGATATTTTCGACAACAAACACAATATGCCTTTTGCGGCAGAAAATCTTGGCGACACGGTAAGAAAACTCGCCTCGCTCGGACTTGAAGTTTCCATATTGAGTTCCGACTGCTGTCTTAAACACAAAGCCCTTGCAGAAGAAAACAAACGCATTATTGCAGAATACATCAAAGCCGCTAAAGCATTGGGCACAAAATACGTTCGCGTTTTGGGCGACGACGGCCCTTCGCCCATTGACGACGGTGACGACGATGAAGTGCTTTCACAGCTTCTTGACATGATACCCATGGCAGAAGAAGCAGGTGTTACCTTACTTTTGGAAACAAACGGCGTTTACAGCGATACCGCAAGGCTCAAAAATCTGCTCGACAAGGTTCCGAGCGACAACGTAGCAGCACTTTGGGATATTCATCACCCCTACCGTTTCGCAAAAGAATCGCCCGAAACGACCGTTCAAAACCTCGGTATGTACATAGCACACGTACATATCAAGGACAGCATAGAAGAAAACGGCAAGATAATTTACAAAATGATGGGCGAAGGCGACATGCCTATCGAAGATATGATAAGGGCATTGGGTTCTATCAACTTCGACGGCTATCTATCGCTTGAATGGGTAAAGCGTTGGGCACCTTATCTACAAGACGCAGGTATAATCTTTCCAAATTATGTAAACTACATGGCACGTTTCATCGGCAGAAATTTCGGTGCAGACGTTCTTATAGACGACCTTAGAGGTCAGGGTAAGTACATCTGGCAAAAGAACATGCTTATCGACCTTACCTTCCCTCAGGTACTTGACAGAGTTTGCGAAGCATTTCCCGACCAATATGCATTCAGATTTACCGAATGTGATTATACAAGAACCTATCCTCAATTCCGCGATGACGTCGACAAATTCGCACGTGCGTTAATATCGCTAGGCGTTAAGCGCGGCGACCATGTTGCAGTTTGGTCAACCAACCTGCCTCAATGGTATATCGCATTCTGGGCAACCACAAAAATCGGTGCGGTTTTAGTTACGGTTAACACCGCATACAAGATATACGAAATCGAGTATCTTCTCCGTCAATCCGACACGCACACCTTGGTTATGTGCGACGGATTCAAGGACAGCGACTACAATGCTATTATGCATGAGCTCTGTCCCGAACTTAACGAGCATACCGCAGGTAAACCGCTTTATACAAAACGTCTTCCCTTCCTTCGCAACGTAATCACGATACAAAGCGAGCAAAAGGGTTGTCTTACTTGGGAACAGGCGCTTGAATATGCCGACCTTACTCCTATTGAAGAAGTATACCGCCGTGCATCGCTTATCAGCAAACACGACGTATGCAACATGCAGTACACCTCGGGCACAACAGGTTTCCCGAAAGGAGTTATGCTTACCCACTACAACGTAGTAAACAACGGCAAGAATATCGGTGACGGGATGGACCTTTCTTCTGCCGACAGAATGATGATTCAGGTACCGATGTTCCATTGCTTCGGCATGGTTCTTGCGATGACGGCATCTGTTACGCACGGCGTTACTATGTCACCGCTCTCCTACTTCTCGCCCAAACGTGCGCTTGACTGCATAAACAAGGAAAAGATAACCTGTTTCCACGGCGTTCCCACAATGTTCATCGCATTGCTTGAGAACGAGAATTTCGACAAGACCGATTTTTCACATATGCGCACGGGTATCATGGCAGGTTCTCCTTGTCCCGTAAAGGTTATGCAAGACGTTATCGACAAGATGAACATGACCGAAATTACCATAGTTTACGGTCAGACCGAGGCTTCCCCCGGTTGTACCATGAGCCTTACCACCGACAGTATTGACGCGCGTGTAAACACAGTAGGCGGTGCTATGTTCGGTGTAGAATGTAAAATAGTCAATCCCGAAACAGGCGAGGAACTCCCCGACAACGTTGACGGCGAGTTCGTTGCACGCGGTTACAACATAATGAAAGGCTATTACAAAATGCCTCAAGCAACCGCTATCGCAATCGACGAGGATGGTTGGCTCCATACAGGCGACCTTGCACGTCGTACACCCGAGGGTTATTTCAAAATCACCGGCAGAATCAAGGACATGATAATTCGCGGCGGCGAAAATATCTATCCCAAGGAAATAGAGGACTTCATCTATACCCACCCGAAGGTAAAAGACGTTCAGGTTATAGGTGTTCCCGATATTCAGTACGGCGAAGAGATAATGGCATGTATTATCCCCAAAGAGGGCGAAACCATTACCGAAGAAGAAATAAAAACATACGTGCGCGAAAACATGGCGAAGCACAAAACGCCTAAATACGTTTCGTTCGTCAGCGAATTCCCGATGAACGCGGCAGGAAAAATACTCAAATACAAGATGCGCGAAAACGCGGTTGAGGAACTCAATCTCAAAAAAGCGGCATCCATCGAAACCGCATAATTATGTAAACCAACGTTCACTCCCCGAAATTTCTCGGGGAGTGAATCAGATTAGGAGTTTTTATGAACGGAAGAAAAGTTTTTGACGATATAAGCAAGGCGGGTTTTGACTGCGCTTTATTCCTTGATGAAATCAGTCAATACTACCTTAGCGATTTCTATTCAACCGACGGTGCAGTTATAGTTTCCAACAGCGAAACTGCTTTGTTTGTCGATTCACGTTATTTCGAAGCGGCAGAAAACGACAAAAAGGCGAACAAATTAAGCGGTGATGTCAACCCCTACCTTTTCAGAAAAAATATTTTCGAAGTTATTGCCGAATACGTTTCCTCTATCGGTGCAAAAAAGGTTTGTTTGGACCCTGCGTTAGTTACGATAAAGCAGTTACAGACATTGCAAAGCAAGTGTGCTGACACGGAATTCGGATACCTCTCCGACGTTTGCCTTAAGCACAGACGTGTAAAAACTGCAGAAGAGATAGAAAAAATACGCAAAGCGCAATCTATTACAGACAAAGCTTTTGCGCATATTCTCGGCTTTATAAACGAAAACCGTACCGAACTTGAAGTTGCGGCAGAGCTCGAATATTTTATGCGTTGTAACGGTGCAAACGGTCTTGCGTTTGACACAATAGCGGTTTCGGGCAAAAACTCCTCGCTTCCGCACGGTGTCCCGACCGACAGCAAGTTGACAAAGAATTCATTTTTCACAATGGATTACGGTGCAAAATACGCGGGATATTGCTCAGACATGACGCGAACTATCGTTTTGTGCAAAGCCGATGACGAGATGAAAAAGATATACAACACCGTCTTTACCGCCCAAGCAGAAGCGATGAAATACATCAAGGCGGGAGTTAGTTGCAAAGAAGCCGACAAAGTTGCACGCGATGTCATTACCGACGCAGGATATGGCGAATACTTCGGTCATTCGCTCGGTCATTCGCTCGGATTGGAGATTCACGAACTTCCCTCTTGTTCACCGAGAAGCGAGGATACTCTCGTAGTCGGCAACATCGTAACCGTCGAACCCGGTATTTACATCCCCGGAAAATACGGTGTAAGAATAGAAAACATGGTACTCGTTACCGAAAACGGTTGCGAAAACCTGACAAACAGCGACAAGAGTTTAATCGAACTGTAATCAAAAATATCGCTTAAAAAGCACTTGACAAAATAAGGCATTTCATATAAAATAAGGTAGTTAATAATATTTGTCTAAAGAATAAGACATTAATCAGGAGGAAATAATATGATTTCGGCAGGCGATTTCAGAAACGGTCTGACCTTTGAAATGGATGGCCAGCTTATGCAGGTTATCGAATTCCAGCACGTTAAACCCGGTAAGGGCGCAGCGTTCGTAAGAACTAAAATGAGAAACATTATATCCGGTGCGGTTATCGAAACTTCTTTCAACCCCACCGCAAGATTCCCTCAGGCTATCGTTGAGAGAAAAGATATGGAATATAGCTATTCCGACGGTGACCTCTATTACTTCATGGACCCTCAAACCTACGACCAGGTTCCGCTTAACGCAGACAAGCTTCCCGACAGCTTCAAGTTTGTTAAGGAAGGCATGACCTGCAGACTTATGTCCTACAAGGACAACGTATTCTCGGTTGAACCTCCCATTTTCGTTGAATTGGAAGTTACCGCTACCGAACCCGGTGTTAGAGGCAATACTGCTACCAACGTAACCAAACCTGCTACCGTTGAAACCGGCGCAGAAGTTAAGGTTCCGATATTCATC
>JAZRUB010000090.1:0-4161 GCA_045652305.1 Eubacteriales bacterium | reverse complement strand
CTTCCTAAGACCGCTTGGCCTCCGACTTATCAACCCAGATAATACCCATAGTAATTGCTTTGGGTTGCGGGGTTGGAGACGAGTTTAACATAGAAAAACTGCGTTACGGAAAAATTGTAATCATGGCCGATGCCGACGTAGACGGCGCACATATCAAGACGCTTCTTTTGACGTTCTTCTTCCGCCACATGCGTCCGCTTATCGAAGCAGGTCACGTTTATGCCGCAACACCTCCTCTTTATAAGGTGTTCAGGGGTAAACAGCAAAGATATGCGTTCTCTGACGAAGAAAGAGATATGTATATCGAGGAACTCGGCGGTAACGCAACTGCTGAAAGATATAAAGGTCTTGGTGAAATGGACGCCGACCAGCTTTGGGAAACCACTATGGACCCCGAAAGAAGAATATTAAAGCGCATTACTATCGAAGATGCTTTGGAAGCAGACGCTTTGTTCTCGGTACTTATGGGCGACAAGGTCGAACCGAGAAGAGAATTTATCGAAGCAAACGCGAAGTATGTTTCGAATTTGGATATATAAACCGAAAAATCGGTTAAAATTCACGAATTTCGGTTTTATAGGAGTGTAAAATGGCACACGAATACGATTACAGTAATCATGAAGAACAAATAATTCATAATACAGGTATCGAAGACGAAATAAAAAGCTGTTATATCGACTATGCCATGAGCGTTATCGTCGGCCGTGCATTGCCCGACGTTCGCGACGGTATGAAGCCGGTACACCGCCGTATTCTTTACGCGATGTACGAGGACAGGCTCACCCATGACAAGCCGTTCCGTAAATCCGCTACGACGGTCGGTAACGTGCTCGGTCGATACCATCCGCACGGCGACGCATCGGTTTATGATGCAATGGTACGTCTTGCACAGCCTTTCTCTTTGAGATACATGCTTGTCGAGGGTCACGGTAACTTCGGTAACATCGACGGCGACCCTGCTGCGGCATACCGTTATACCGAGGCAAGAATGTCTAAAATTGCCGACGAAATGATGGAGGACATCGAAAAAGACGTTGTCGATTTCATGCCCAACTTCGATAATTCGCGCAAAGAACCGGTCGTTCTTCCGTCGAGATTCCCCAACTTGCTCGTAAACGGCAGCGTGGGTATCGCGGTAGGTATGGCAACAAATATCCCTACGCATAACCTGCGTGAGGTTATCGAGGCGACCGAATATCTTATAGATAACCCCGATTGTACCATCGTTGATTTGATGCAGTACATCAAGGGTCCCGACTTCCCGACTTACGGTACTATTTACGGCACTTCGGGCATTTACGAAGCGTACATGACGGGCAGAGGCAAGGTTCGCGTTCGTGCAAAGGCGCATTTCGAGGAAAAGAACGGCAGAACAAGCATTATTATCACCGAATTACCTTATCAGGTAAACCGTTCGATGCTTCTCGAGAGCATGGTTGACCTTGTAAAGACCAAGCGCGTTGAGGGTATTTCGGATATCCGTAACGAATCGGGCAGAGGCGGTATGCGTATCGTTATCGAGATAAAGAAGGATGCGAACGCACAAATCGTACTTAATCTGCTTTATAAATATACTCAGCTTCAAGACACCTGCGCGGTAAATATGGTTGCGCTTGTAAACGGTGTTCCGAAGTTGTTGAATCTTAAAGAGGTTCTTAACCATTATCTTGTTCACCGTAAAGAGGTTGTTACAAGACGCGTAAGGTTTGACCTTGCGAAAGCAGAGCATGAAGCACATATTTTCGAGGGTTACAAGATAGCAATCGACAATATCGACGAGGTTATTTCGATAATCCGCGCAAGTGCAAGTATCGCCGACGCAAAGTCGAGATTGATGGAACGCTTCGGTCTTTCGGAAGCACAGGCACAGGCGATTGTCGATATGACTCTCGGTAAGCTTTCGGGCATGGAACGCCAGAAGATTGAAGACAGATTGGCATTCCTTTATAATCTTATTAAGGAACTTAAGGAAATCCTTGCTGACGAGAGCAAGTTGATTGCGATTATCAAAGAGGACCTTGAATTTATCAAAAATAAGTACGGTGACGACAGAAGAACCGACATTGTTGAGGCTGAAAACGATATTCTTATCGAGGACCTCATCGAAAGAGAAACCTGCGTAATCACCGCAACAAGAGCGGGTTACGTAAAACGTCTGCCGAGTGACACCTATCAGGCGCAAAGACGTGGCGGTAAGGGTATCACCGCGATGGGTACGAGGGAAGAGGACTTCGTCGAAGACGTAATCATCTCTCATAGCCACGATTATCTGCTTATGTTCTCGAATACTGGCAGGGTTTATATCAAGAAGTGCTACGAAATCCCCGAAAGCACCCGTACCGCAAAGGGTACAAACCTTGTAAACCTCCTCTCGCTTGATAACGAGGAAAAGATAACCGCTATCTTGCCGGTTACCGAGTTTACCGAGGACCAAAACCTTGTACTTATTACCCGATTGGGTGTAATAAAGAGAATCAACCTTATGGCGTACAAGACCAAGAGAAGCAACGGTTTGTATGCGATAAATCTTGACGAGGGCGACCAACTTCTTTACGTTCTTCGTTCCTCGGGCAACGACGATATCATCGTTGCAACCAACAGAGGTATATCTATCCGCTTCAGCGAGGACGACGTACGCGAAATGGGCAGACATGCACGCGGTGTACGTGCTGTTATGCTTGACGATGGCGACTTTGTCGTCGGCGCGGGAATCATTCCCGACGGTAACGACGATAACGACCTTTATATTCTCACCGTCACCTCGAACGGCTACGGTAAACGAAGCGTTACGGGTGAATATAAGTGTCAGCACCGCGGAGGCAGAGGTCTTATCTGTCACGGTGTCAGCGCAAAAACAGGCGAGCTTGCAGGCTTGCGCTTGGTACGCGAGGGCGAGGAGGTTATGCTTATCACCGACGGCGGCATAATCATCCGTACCCGTATCTCCGAAATACCGGTTTACGGCAGAAGCGCATCGGGTGTTATCGTTATGCGTCTTGAAGAGGGCGCATCGGTTGCTCGTTTTGCGGTTGTTGACCCCGAAACCGAGTCCGAAGATAAAGAAACAGAAACGGTAGAAGAAAACTCAGGAGAAAACAACAAAACGACAGCGGTTGAAGAAACTACCGTTGCGGAGGAACAGTAATGGCGTTAAAAACATTTATTCTTGAAAACAGCTCGACAAAAAAACAGCGCCAATCCGACATACAAAAATCGGTACGCGAATATTTGGGAAACCCGAAAGCAAAGGTAGTTTACGACGAAAAGGGCAGACCAACGGTTGAAAACACCGATAAAAAGGTGCATATTTCGATAACCTGCACCAATAAAATCATGCTTTTGGTTATCTACGAAAAGCCTATCGGTATTGATGGCGAATATCTCCCGTCAATCATCGCTCCCGAAAGCAAAGTCGACTACATGACTGTGGCGGAACGCTTTTTCTCGGATGACGAGGTGGAATTTTTGCGCGACAGCGCGCGTGAAAGCGAAGCCGAAAATTTCGTTCGCATTTGGGTACGCAAAGAGGCGTATATCAAAGCAGCAGGCAAGACTTTGGTTGATTTCCCGAACTTTTCGGTTGTTGACGGTTCGCGTTTCGCAAAGAAATGCCAGGGCGTAACGATTAAAACGTTCGCTATTAAGTTTCCCGAGTGCGAGGATTATGCCTTCGCAATCGCCGGAATAGACTAAAACCGCCCGTAATGGCGCAGAACACTACGCTATAAAAAATCTCCATCACTCGCAGTAGATTTCTACAGCTTCGGATGTCGATTTTTCATTCTGCATCCATTACAAACGGTTTTTGGTAAATTTTTAATTGTAATCGTTCAAGGGGTCCCCGAAAACATTTATATTTTTGGGGTAAAAAGGCACATGTCCTTGAAAAAAACGAATTATTGTTATAATTTCGCCCATAACGGTGTTGAACGCATAAGACAAATAAAAATCGACATCGTTTGCAGGATTTCCACGGCTTAAGATGTCGATTTTTTACTCTGATTTTGTTTTTACGGGGTATGGGTGTTGCATTCCTGGCAGATGCCGGAGAAGCTGAGCTGGCAGTTGGTAACCTGACCGCCGGAGTACCGGCTGGCGGTATCGGACAGCTCCTGGGGCGGGTGAATCTGTGGCAGATCCTGAACCTTGCCGCAGTCATCG
>JAZRUB010000089.1:0-10164 GCA_045652305.1 Eubacteriales bacterium | reverse complement strand
TCGGTGTCGGTGTTTTGCGAGAAATACATGCTGTAATCCGAAAACGAACTGCCTAAACCGTGGTCGTGATATAACATCGAGGTTACGCCGTCAAAACGGAATCCGTCAAAATGAAATATCTTCATCCAATATTTCAAGTTGGAGAGAAGAAAATGCAAAACCTCGTTTTTGTTATAGTTAAATAACTTTGTGTCCCACGCGGTATGGTATCCTCGTGCGCCCTCGTGGAAGTATTGATAATGAGTGCCGTCAAAGTAGTTCAAACCCTCACCGCCGTTTTTTACGGCATGGGAATGAACGACGTCGAGCAAAACCGATATACCGTTTTTGTGTGCGGTATTTATGAGCTCTTTTAAATCCTTTGCCATTCCGTAACGCGAACTTACGGCAAAGAAATTTGACACCTGATATCCGAACGAGCCATAATACGGGTGCTCCATAATCGCCATTATCTGAATGGTGTTGTATCCAAGCGATTTTATTCTCGGCAGTACATTCTTTGTGAACTCCTTAAATGTGCCGACACGTCCGTCTTCCTGCGCCATGCCTATATGGCATTCGTAAATAAACGGAGTAGAAGCAGGTTTGAAATCGCTGTCGGACCATTCAAAGCCGTCACAGAGTATATCGTCAACCTCGGCGCACCATTCATAGGTTTTCTCGTCTTGCACAACGCGTGTGGCGTAGGCAGGTACACGGCGCATAAATTCGCCGTTGCGTATGACTATTGCTTGTACCTTTTGTCCGACCTTTAATGTATCTTTTCCGTTTATATATATCTCAAAAACTCCGTTTTCAATGCGTTTCATAGGGTAGGCATAGCTGTCCCAAGATGCAAAATCACCCGTGAAATACATTTCATCAGCGCCGGGTGCCCATTCGCGATACACCCAACCGTCTTCGGCTTGATGTATGCCGAAATATTCATATCCGTTAGCGAAGTCCGAAATGTTATTTGTGCGTTCAACAAGTTCATCACGTTTTTTAAAGTATGAATTTACTCGGTATTCAAGCGCGTCGCTGTATGGAGTGAGATAAGGGTCGATTTTCAAAATATTAAGCTTCATTTTGAACCTCTTTAGCCCAAATGTTTTTATATACTTATTATAATGTATTTCTTTCTATTAATCAAGAGGGGTTTACAAATCGCATATTTGGTGTTAAAATATGATAAATAAAAATAAAGAGTTGGAATTATGATACATATCGTACTTTATGAACCCGAAATACCGCAAAACACAGGCAACATATCGCGTACTTGCGCCGTTACGGGATGTCATCTTCATCTTATAGAACCGCTTGGTTTTGAACTGTCCGAACGCTCTATCCGCCGTGCAGGACTTGATTATTGGCAATATCTAACCGTAAACACGTATAAAAATTGGGACGATTTTATATCGAAAAATAACGACGGCGAGTTCTATTATTGCTCAACAAAAGGTCAAAATTGCCATTCGGAAGTCAGTTATCCCGCCGATAAGGATATATATTTCGTTTTCGGCAAGGAAAGCCACGGATTGCCCGAACCGTTGTTAAAGGAAAACTACGACCGCTGTATCCGTATCCCGATGCGTGGATTTGTACGTTCGTTGAATCTGTCGAACTCGGTAGCAGTCGTTGTATACGAGGCGCTAAGGCAGTTGGGATACCCCGACCTTACCGATGTCGGACATCTGACGGGTAGGGAAGACTGATAACTACATACAATAATCCGCCAAAGAAATTTTGGCGGTTTTTTCTTTTTCCTATTGACAAAGACGTATCACGTTGATATAATACAGTTGACACAGATGGTACAGATAATACAGATTCGAAGGAGGGAACAGAGATGCCTATAGGGTTTACAGGCAAAAGGGACGTATATTTGGAAGTTGCCGAACGGTATGAAAAATATATCAAGCTCGGCGTACTTCGCGATGGCGACAAACTCCCCTCGGTACGTACTGCGGCGGGAGAGTTGGGCGTAAATCCCAATACGGTACAAAAGGCGTATGCGTATCTTGAATCAAAAGGATTAATATGCACCATTCCCAAAAAAGGTGTGTTCGTGACAACCGAAAAACCAAAAACCGACGGAAAACGTACCGATATTCTCAAAACCTTGAACGAATACAAGGAGATGGGTATTTCATATTCTGAAATGACAGATTTATTAAAGGAGGTATACTCGGATGATTGAAGTAAAAGAACTTTCGCATTCCTTCGGCACGAAACTTGTATTGAATAATATAAATCTCACCGTACCTGACGGAACGGTTTTGGGTATCGTCGGTATCAACGGCGCAGGAAAATCGACGTTGCTTCGTTTGCTTTCGGGCGTTTATGAAACCACGGGAAGTGTTTTGTATGATGGGTACAGCCCGATGAACGAAACCACACGTCAAAACATTTTCTTCCTCCCCGATGACCCTTATTATACCGCTTCATCGACGCCTGACAAACTGTTTGAATTTTATAAAGTGTTTTATCCGAGCATCGACAAAGAGGAGTTTTCTTCACTCATTTCGAAGTATAAAATAGACCCGAAGCAGAATATGCGTAATTTCTCAAAGGGTATGCGCCGTCAGGTGTTTATTGCACTTGCGCTTTCGATAAAGCCCAAATATATTTTGCTTGACGAGGCGTTTGACGGATTGGACCCGTTGTCGAGAAAGATATTTAAGGACGCGATAATCTCGCTTGTCGAAGAAAACGGCGCTACCGTACTTATT
Source organism: Eubacteriales bacterium (assembly GCA_045652305.1). Lineage (GTDB taxonomy): Bacteria > Bacillota > Clostridia > Oscillospirales > CAG-382 > Coliplasma. Next base: position 7,453 of record JAZRUB010000089.1, on the reverse strand, counting down.
TCGAGCCACTCTCTGCGCGAACTTGAAGATTTTTGCGATAAATTTATACTTATCGACAACAACGTGATTAAAAATCAGGGCGATATTGCCGAGCACGTTGCAAGGCTTTGCAAATTCGAACTCGCGTTTATCGATGAGGTTGACAAGAGCAAATTCGATAACCTGCCTATCGTTTCGCTTGTTATAAAGGGACGTTTCGTAACCGTCGTGCTTGAAGGCGACAGTGACGATATGAGGAAAAAACTCGAATCTCTTTCGCCTGCCGTTATGGACGAAATGCCGCTTGATTTCGAAGAAGTGTTTATCCACGACGTTGAATCGGGAAGGGGTGACTTGTAATGAAAACAAACAAAGCCTATTTTCTTCATCAATTAAAAACGAATTTGCGACCGTTGATTGTGATATCAATATGTGTCTTGATTTTGGGATTTTATGTTTGTTCCGCAAACATGGATTTTGTCCAGACCGAATATTATAACGATGAAATAGAACGCTATGTTCACGTTGATAAAGAATATCCCAATGGTTATTATTATGACTTCGGACCAATTGAATGTGAAACTCCGTCGAGGGCGATAGAATATCGCTATTTAATGCTTGGTTATCCTATAACAATTCTTATTTTGCTGTGTTATATCGTTCCTGTTTGGTTGTTTGCGTTTATGAAGAAACGCCGTAATCTCGACTGTTGTTATTCACTTCCGATAAGCAGACGTTCTTTAGGTTTAACGAATTATCTTGTCGGTTTGGTTTTGATATTTGTGCCGTTCCTTTTAACGTATATAACGAATCTTATCATGTATGCGTCGTACTCGTCAGAAATGTTTTTGAACCTTAATTTCGGCGTTCTGGCAACCCATTTTCTTATATCGGTATTGATGGGGTTGGTGGTTTACACTCTGTTTGTCTTTGTATTTAACGAAGCCAATTCGGTGCTTGACGGCTGTATATTTATGATTGCATATACACTTGAAGGAATGTTTATTGTCTTGATACTTGACAACATTTCTTATGACGGGATTCTTTTTCTATCCGAAAAGGCAATACCTTTCGTGCCGTTTGTCGAGTTGCTTTCCGAGTACGAAACCGCCCTTGAAAGAGGTGTAATGTCGCATATCGTAAACGCTTGGGCAGAAAGAGGTATGACATTCTGTTTTATTTTCTGGATAATCGCTTCGATTCTTGCGTTCTTCGGTTTTGTGTTTAGGCTTGAACGTAAGAAAGCCGAGAAGACCGAAGATATTTCTACAAGTATTTTCGGTTATAAAACCCTTATTCCGCTTGTCGCAATTCCTGCCGTTATAAGTTTATGTGAATTCACTAGTAAATACAGCGGAGACCCGATTTCGTGTATGTTTGTTACTCTCGCCGCAGTTGTCGCCTACACGGTTTACCGTCGCGGAGTCAAATACAAGAAAAGCGACTATGCGGTTATCGGTATTTTGTTGTTATTTACCGTTATTTCCGCGAGTATCTAATACAAAAGTGCTGTTGCAGTAAATTGTTCTGCGACAGCACTTTTTTCTAATTAAGTGTCCAAACGCCTAAATTCAAATACCCTGCAAAAGCAACCCAAACGAGATAGGGGATAAGCAGAGAGGTTGCCGTTTTGTCGATTTTATCAAATCTCTGCTTCGTTGCGAAAATAAAAAGCCAAAGCGCGACGAGCCAAACGAACGCAAATAGGTATTCTTTAAGGTTAAAGAATATTATTGGCCAGAGAAAGTTAAACAGAAGTTGTATCGTGTAAACACCAAGTGCTTCTCTGCGCTTTTCGTAGGTCGTAACCGAAGTCCAGATAACATACGAAGCAATCCCCATAAGTACGTAAAGTATTGTCCAAACTACCGGGAATAACCATGCATGGGGATAGAGAAATGGCTTTCGTAATACGGCAAACTCTGCCGTGCCATCTGCGGTAAGCAGTCCTGCCAATAAACCCACGCCAAGCGGTATAGCAACTGCGATTAATAACTTCTTCCATTGTATTTTCATATAATTCACCTCGTAGAAATATATGAAAATCTATTCTTAAATATACAAAAAAGCAGTTGTGTTTAGCAACTGCTTTTTATTAATTCTATATTATTCAGCTTCCAATTCGGAGAGAAGATAGGGGATAGCGGTTTCGAATTTTACGCCGTATTTGTGATTATCGTCGCCAACGGTGTTTTCGATACAGCGTAACGTATAGTTTGCCGCAACCTTTGCCGCGTTATATTCGCTCTTTCCGCGAAGCAACGCGCCCGAGAATGCACTTGCGAACACGTCGCCCGTGCCGTGACTGCCTACGGGAAGTCTGCGGTGGGAGTAATATTCCACCTTGTCGCCTGTCTTAACAACAACGCCCGTGGTGGATTCGTTGTAACTGATACCTGTAAGAATGACGTTCTTCATACCTGCGTTTTCGAGGGCTTCAAGAACTTCTTTCACGTATGCCTCGTCGTAATTTTCCTTATATTCGACGCCCGTCATAAAACAAGCCTCGGTTATGTTGGGAACAACAATGTCTGCATCGGCACAAAGTTTTGCCATTGCCGAAGCATACACTTCGTCAAAACCGTAATAAAGTTTGCCGTTGTCCGCCATTGCAGGGTCGACTATTTTAATGCAGTTGGGTCTGGAAAGACCGTTAAATATATCTCTAACCATGTCGATTTGACGTACACTGCCGAGATAACCCGTATAGATAGCGTCGAAATCGATACCTTCCTTTTTCCAATGAGCTGCAATAGAGGGGATATCGTCGGTGAGGTCACGGAAAGTAAATCCCGTAAAACCGCCGGTATGTGTAGAAAGTACGGCAGACGGTATAATAACCGTTTCAACACCGCAAGCGGAAAGTATGGGCAATGCAACGGTAAGTGAGCATTGACCGAAACACGAAATGTCTTGAATGGTTAAAATTCTTTTGTAGTCCATAATATTCCTCTATTATTTAAATAACTCTGTGGATAGATATCTGTCGCCTGTGTCGGGGAGTAGAACAACAATGTTCTTGCCCTTGTTTTCTGCTCTTTTTGCGATTTGTATAGCCGCGGACAACGCCGCGCCCGATGATATACCGCAAAGCAGACCTTCTCTTTTCGCCAAAATGCGACCTGCATCAAACGCCTCTTGCTCGGTTATTTGAACAACCTCGTCGATGACGTTTGTATCAAGCACGTCGGGAATGAATCCTGCGCCGATGCCTTGCAGACCGTGACTACCCGACTGTCCTTCCGAAAGAACGGGGGAGTTTTTAGGCTCGACAGCTACTATTTTTATGTTTTTGTTCTGTTCTTTTAAATATTTTCCGACGCCCGTTATCGTACCGCCCGTACCTACACCTGCTACGAAAATATCAATTTCTCCGTCGGTGTCGTTATATATTTCGGGCCCTGTCGTTTCATAATGTGCCAACGCATTGGCGGTATTCGAGAACTGGTCGGGGATGAAACTGCCGTCAATTTCGGCATTAAGGCGTTTTGCCTCTGCAATCGCACCCGCCATACCTAATTTGCCGTCTGTGAGTACCAATTCTGCGCCGAGCGCTTTCATCAAGGTCCTGCGCTCTTCGGACATGGTGTCGGGCATGACGATGATTACGCGATATCCCTTAGGCACCGCAACCGCAGCAAGACCGATACCCGTATTTCCGCTTGTCGGTTCGATTATTGTAGCGCCGTGCTTGATTAAGCCTCTTTTTTCGGCATCGTCAATCATCGCTTTTGCAACTCTGTCCTTTGCCGAGCCTGCAGGGTTTAATCCCTCGGGCTTGGCGATAAGCGTTGCTTCGAGCGAATATTCATTTTCTATGTTTGCAAGCTCTATCAGAGGGGTATTGCCGATAATTTCGCTTACGTTTTTATAGATTTTTTTCATCTTTTACCTACGAACGCGTTTTTGAACTTATTACAACAAATGTATATTGTTCTGTTTGCAAAGTTCGATATCTTTTTCTTCCCAACGCGATGACTGAACTTCACCGATGTGCGCTTTTCTCAAGAAGAACATACACATTCTCGATTGACCGATACCGCCACCCATGGTAAGCGGAAGCTTGTTTTCGAGCAATGCCTTGTGGAAAGGAAGACTTGAACGGTCCTCGCAATTTGCAATTTTAAGTTGGTTTTTCAATGTTTCGGCATCAACGCGGATACCCATAGAAGAAAGCTCAAGTGCAATATCAAGTACGGGATAGTAAACGATAATATCGCCGTTTAAAGACCAGTCGTCATAGTCAGGCGCACGTCCATCGTGCTTTTTGCCCGATTTGAGCGTACCGCCAATTTGCATGAGGAATACCGCACCGTGTTTCTTGACAATCTCATATTCGCGTTGTTTCGGAGTAAGGTCGGGGTATTCGTCTTCAAGCTCTTGTGCGGTGATAAAAGTTATCTTTTCAGGCAAAAACTTTCCGACAAAGTCATAATCCCCTGCAATATAGGTTTCGGTATGACGGAGAGAAGCGTATATTTGTTTTACTGCACGTTTTAAGGTGTCAACGCATCTTTGGTCGGCGGTAATTACCTTTTCCCAGTCCCATTGGTCAACGAAAACCGAGTGGATGTTGTCGGTATCTTCATCGCGACGGATAGCATTCATATCGGTATAAAGACCTTCACCGGGTTCAAAACCGTATTGAGCAAGCGCCATTCGCTTCCATTTTGCAAGTGATTGCACGATTTCGTTGTTGCCCGACATTCCGCGAATATCAAAAGAAACGGGACGTTCAACACCGTTAAGATTATCGTTAAGACCACTTTCCGCATCGACGAATAAGGGTGCAGAAACACGGGTGAGATTTAATTGTATTGCAAGGTCACGTTCGAAAAAGTCCTTAACTTTTTTAATAGCAACCTCTGTTTGACGGATATTAAGTACGGGCGAGTAGCCCGAAGGAATTGTAACAGCCATTTATTGTTCCTTCTCTTCGTTGATATTTGTCTTGTTTTTATTTTGTTTGTCAGACAGGATTTTGCGATAGGAAAGCATCCCTGCAAGTGCCATAAGACCGGTTACGACAAAAATTATGATTGTCACGGTGAAATTTTGTTTTGTTGCTTGTTCTCCTGCAACGGCGGAGGTGACTATCGACGGTATTCTCGCTATCGTTTGAATCCAAACAAAATCGAATATACTTATTTTTGTAAGTCCGAAAAAGAAAATCAAAGGGTCTTTCGGTGTGCCGGGGATAAGGTAGAGCAGAAAAACCATTCTTTTTAATTTTTTTTCGTTGTTTATAAATTTCAGTTCGTTGATTTTTTCGGTTGACACGAACAGCTCAACCGCTTTTATACCGAATTTCTTGACAAAAAGCATTATAATCGCTGCGGCAAGTGCGCCACCTAAAAGGCAAATCATCGTACCGCCAAACCAGCCAAAGCAAAGCCCCATGCCGACTTCCACAACTTCTCCCGGTATTGGAGAGACAACGATTTGAAGCACCTGTATTCCAAATGCGACTATAACGCCCCATTGACCGTAGCTGTTGATAAGCTCTTTGAAGTTTTGTGCGGTGTTCATTATTCCGCCGCCTTCGTCAAGCGAAAACAGTATGACGTCCGTAAGATAATAACTCAACCATGCAAATAACGCAACCGCAATAACGATAGACACGATTGCGATAATTCGTTTTCGCCTTAATAGTTTTTTATCATCGGATTTTGAATTTTGCTGATTCGAATTATCGAATTCAGTTGTATCTTGTATTTTCTTCATCAGTTCCTCTGATAATATTCCCGAATAAATAGTTATTCTAAAATTATACTATTACTGCCCGATATTGTCAATAAAAAAGCATACAAAATAACATTAATTTAACGAAATTTAACACCATTTTCGAAGTTTTTTGCCAAAACCAAACGTGTTGCGCTGTCGGGCAAGCCCGTGGGTTCGAGTCCATTAATACTTTGCCAGTGTGCCAAGGCGCGTCGGCTTTTTAGTCCGAACATCGGTCCGTTACCTACGTTGATTCCGTTTAGTCGCATTAATTCTTTTAATTCTGAAACGCTTATGTTATGTTCTCTGTCAGATTCGGTTTTAAAAACCGACATGACATTAGCGGTATTTGTCGATTGAGTTGAGGGCAGGCACCCGTTTACAACCGCGGCATAAATATAGTTCACCAACAGCCACGTGCTTTCGTTTACCGAACCGGTTTCGGTTAGTCCGAAAAGACGTTGGAGCGAAGAAACGCTGTTGCTTGTCGCACTTCCGTAAAGTCCGTCAACGGTAAGCTGTCCCACGTAGGGGATTGCGGTATAGATTCTGTTGATGCGTTCTTGGATATAACTCACGTTTTCGCCCGAACTTCCTATAGAAAGTGTGTTCTTTGGGAAATCCCTTGCGCCTTCGCTCTCTCCTGTTGAGAATATACAGTTGGCTTGAACTACCGAGTATATCTGATTGATTTTAGTCCAAAGCGCTTCATTAACCGTGCCGTTTTGAGGGTAGCCGAAAATAGATGCAAAGGTGTTTACAGCCGCTTGTGTTGCGCTTCCGTAAATGCCGTCCTCGTCAAGTTCGGGGATAATAAGAAATACGTTGTTGATGATATTTAACACTTCTTGTATATATCTCGGATATTCACCACTTGCACCGGGGGAGAGGACATATCCCGGATAGGGAATGGGTGTGATGCCGTTTTGCGGTTCGTCTACGTTATCCAACGTACCGTTGTATACTTCGACAATCTTGTTCCAAACCGTTTCGTCAACTTCGCCCGAGGGGACAAGTCCGTATGCATTTTGGAATGATATAACCGCACGTCTTGTATCTGCGCCGTATATGCCGTCTAGTTCGGGACTTTCAACCGTTGGGTTGAATCGGTTTATTCTTTGAAGATAAAACTGTATTTCCTGTACTTCCGACCCCCTTGAGTTCAAGCGCAGAGGCGTTCCGGGGTATAATTGTTGGTTGTAGGCAGCTCTCTGTCCCTCGCTTGTTATTTCGGCAAGTCTTTTTACCGATGCATATATTTGTGAGATTCTGTACCACGTGGCTTTATCCACAACACCGCTTATAGGAAGAATAAAGAGCCGTTGAAACTCACGAACTGTATTAACGGTCGATTCGTCGTATACTCCGTTTACCTCAATAAGCGGAACTTGCGGAAAATTAATAGCAATGCGGTTCAACTGCTCTTGTATAATCCTCACATCATCTCCGCTGTCGCCGGTTGACAACGGCGTACCGGGATAGGATTCCTCATTTGTGCGTATATCGTCGGTTTCGGTAACAATAACGTCGCCGTAATAAAAACCGAGTATTTCGTGGCTGTTTTTGCCCGATTCCGCTAAGGCGACAGTGCCCCACTGCGAAAGTCCTGCGCAGGTTGACGTCGTGCCGTTGCAGTAAGATGCGAAAAGCGGAGCAACGCTATTCGGGCGAACAAGATACTGATTAAAAATTTCGTCAACAATAACGCTTGTTTCGTCGAAAATGTTTCTGCCGTATATAAATGCTTGGT
>JAZRUB010000088.1:0-3391 GCA_045652305.1 Eubacteriales bacterium | reverse complement strand
CTGTAATATTGTTTCTTTGCCTTCAACATCAAAATTGGCGGTGACGTCATAGATCGTTCCGCCGATCTTTTTAGAAAAACATATCTTTTTAGGAACGGTTGTTACGGGAATAGGAGTATGTCTAAGATCTTTGCTTTTTGGTTGCGCATCCTCCTGTAAATCAATAGGACGTGTATCATCTACACGCCCCATGCCTTTCATAACAAAAATGTCTTTAAAATTGCCTTTTTGCATCATAGGATCACCTCGCATCCTTTTGTTTCATACGGTAGTTCTTTTCGCAAAGCCTTATGATTTCATCTTCAATTTGCTGAACCGTGTAATTCTTCGGGAAATACTTGCGAAGTTTTTCGGTGGGAATTTTGACACGTTCCTTTTGGTTTGCTTTTTCTTCCTCCATAATCTCCGCAATCACTTCAGGTGTAAGACCTTCGCCTTGGCTTATCTTCTTAAATCTGCAAGCCTGCGAAAGTGACGGGGTGCAATCGCTTTGCTCAATCTGCTCCAATAGGTCTTGCTGTTCCTGCTCGTTGAGATAGGAAAGCTCGACGGCGGGAGTGAAGGAAATGCGTCCCTCATCCACATATTGCAGAATTTCGGGGATAAGATTGGTAAGGCGAATATAACGGCGCACTTGTTCGTGGCTATCACCGGTATCGGCTCCAACCATTTCAGTTGTGCGTGACTTTGCCACAACTTGTGGCGAAGTTAAATCAGAACGCCAACCCTGATGCTTCATAGCATCGAGTTTCATTTTGTAAGCAAAGGCTTTTTCGCTCGGTAGAATATGCTCTCGGTGGAGATTACTGTCCACAAGCACAATCGCCGCCGCATCACGGTCTAGAGAAACAATTAAGGCAGGGATTTCGGTAATCCCTGCCTTTCTGCTTGCCATAACCCGTCTGTGACCGGATATGATCTCATATTCTTCTGTGGTGTTTTCGAGTGGTCGGACTATAACGGGAGAAACAATGCCGTGAACTTTTATACTTTCGGAAAGGGCTTCCATTTCCTCGTTGTCCTGAACCTTGTAGGGGTGGTTTTCAAATGGTCGCAATTTATCAATTGCAATAATTTTCTTGGTACTTTTCATTATCTTTCATATCCTTTCTCTGTTGTTTTTGTTAGTGCATTTATTTCAATGTCGTGTTCGGTTTTAAGCAAACTCCAAACTTTTGGGAAACGTTCTGAAGCGGAGTCTGCCAGCTTCAGTTGTTCTCGCAAGGGATTAAGTTTCTTTGTAATCTCCCTTGCGGCTTGTAATTTTTCTTGTCGTTCTTCGTGAGTCTTTGGACGGCGGTTACTGTTGCGGATTTTAGACCTTTCGGCTTCAAGTGCGGCAATTTCAGTTTCACTTTCACGGCAAAAAGTGGTGAGTTCTCCAACAGTACGGATATTGTTGTTTCTCAGGAAGAAGTACTCCTTTTCAAGTTGCCGTTCAAAAGTCACGGCTTCCCGAAGCAGCGGTGAGTGTGCCTGACCGCCATCGCCCCAAGTATCAATGTCCCTTGTGAGCTTTAGGAGTTGCAAAATTATATAGAATACAGTGTCAACCAAAATGGTGGCTGTATCGTGAGAGTGGGTGATATTAAATTCGAGTTCTCGTTCTAACTGTAATAAAGGGCTTTTCCGTATTCGGTAAATGGCTGCATAATTCACAGTTTGGAAATTGTGCTCCATTCTTCTTTCGATAGCCTCTATGGTGTAGTTATCTCCGAGTGAATCAAGGCGAACGGGACGCTTCCATCCCGCTGCCTTAACAGAGATATGTTCGTAATCATCGTTCCTTACGATTTCATATCCGTAGCCTTTTAGGTTTTGTTTAAAATAAGGCCACGATGTTGAGTTCTTAATGATAGAATCAATGTCTTTGCGAAGCACATCTCTATGGGTCATACCACCGTTTTTCTTTGCCCAATATTCTTTCTTACTACTGCCTTTGAATTTGCTTGGAGGAAGCACACTCTTTCCACGCTCTTTACAAACAAGGTCAGATATTTCTCTGAGCTTGTAATGGTCGGAAACGTGGTTTTCAAACTTTCTGCCCGTTTTAAATGAAACGGAATTAACCACAAGGTGATTATGAATATTGTCGGTGTTGAGATGGGTAGTAACTACAACCTCATAATCCCGCCACATACGTTTTGCGGTTTCAATTCCGATTTGATGTGCTTCATAGGGGGTTACTTCGTCTGCTTTAAAACTCTGATACCCGTGATAAGCGACATTACCGCCAAACTTTCCATAGCGCTGTTTAGTGGTCATCATACATTGATACGCTCTTTGCTTCGGACAGTTAATAGCAGAAACGTACATTGTTTGGTCGGTCTTTTTATCGTTTTCCGCATAACGGAGTGTCGCATACAAATCTTCGTCCAAGTATTTTTTGTCGGTTGTTTTATCGGGGTTGTTAGCGTAGTCAATAACTTCCTTTAATCGGGATTTGACAGGCCAGAATCCGGTGGTTGCCATAGTTTCAAATTCTCCTTTCCGGGAAGTAGCAATTCAGAGTGAATACCGTCTATCAATTCAAGCAAGGCAGTTTGAGTTGCGGGTAATAGCAAATCATCTACATTGCAAAGCTCACAGAGTTTCCCGTATAAATCATAAAAGGCATCGGGAGGAAGCGTTCTCGGCTCATATCCCAATGCCCTTTGCAACATATATTCGCTAACGGGAAGATTGCACTTCGCCGCTAAACTTTTAATCTTTTCTTTTTGCTTTGGCTTTGCTCGAATCAAGATTTGAGCACTCTTTTCTTTGGGTGTTTTATTCATTGATATACCTTCTTTCTATTATCGGGGTATTAGGGGTGTCCCCTAAAGATGAAATAGGCAGAACTGCCTATTTTGAGTTGGAGCTTGTGATATACAAGTTCCCTGCTTGTTACGGTGTAAGACACACGCTATTTAGCGTATATCTTCCATTCTCCGTGACTTGCACCGTGAGGGAGCGAACCTTGTTCGTGAAAATCTTTCGGATGGTTCCGCTTTTCCGTTATATTGGCACCACATTTTATGTGAGTGCCGTCAGTTTCTCGTGATAGTGGAACCCGTATATGGAGTGGTGGCAATTTCTTTTAGAAATGCCAACACAGTACCGTCAAAAGCAGGAATATTTGTCACCTTAAAAGTTGTCCATAAAATCCATAACGGTTTCTTCGTTTTCGGCTTTATTTTCTTTTTCGGTAGGAATTTGTGCAGGCGGTGTCTGCACAAGTTGTAACACACCGCCGAAAGGATTGGTTTTTGCCAATTCCTCTTTAATGGTTGCAATTACTCTTTCAAGGAAAGCATCTTCGGTTGCCGTTCTTTCGGAAAGTCCCAAATATTCGCAGATAGCAGAAATGACCGCTTTGCTGTACGAATGGTCTGTGCCTTGCAGATACTCA
>JAZRUB010000087.1:0-4908 GCA_045652305.1 Eubacteriales bacterium | reverse complement strand
AAGCGTTCTGAAAAGCGAAAATTCGTTTCCGTCAACGTTGAATTCGCGCATTTCGCTTTCTCTTACCGAGCAATGCGCCATGTCTGCACCTTTACTGATTGCCGTATCAAGTATATGCTTGGCAATGTTTTTGTACTTTTCCATATCAGCGACCTCCTATCATGACCTTGCAGCGTAACGCCGGACCGCCCATTCCTACGGGCATGGGCTGTTTCTTACCGCAGAAACCCGAACTCGACCAAACAACCTCGTCGGAAACCATGTCGACGGTTTTGAGCATATTGAAAGCAACACCCGAAATAGTGGTGTCGAGCAATGCTCTGCCCAATTTGCCGTTCTTTATTTCGTAACCCATAGAAACACCGAACATGAATTCGCCCGTGGTGTCTGCCTGACCGTTGCTTGAATCTATGAGGTAATATCCGTCATCTACCGATGCGATTATATCCTCTAACTTGTCCTTGCCGGGAAGTATTGCGGTGTTGCGCATACGTATAAGCGGTTCGTCAGAAAATGCCCATGCACGAGCATTTCCGCAAGGTTGCATATCGAATCTCTGAGCCGATTCGCGGTTGTTCATATATCCTACAAGTATGCCGTTTTCGATAATTTTTGCATCAATAGCTTCTGCGCCTTCATCATCAACATATACGGGAAGCGGTGCTTCTTTTCCGAACGCGGTGTGAGCGAAGTCGGTAAGGCTTACAATTTCACTTGCGACCTGACGGTTAAGATTAGGCCCTGCAACACTTCCGCCCAAAACCAAATCGGCTTCTACCGTGTGTCCGACCGCTTCGTGTGCGAGCATACCCGTCATTATCCCTCCGAGCACGACTGTTTTTTCTCCTGCATCGGCATAAATACCCTCGCGCTTTTGCATTAAACGTTCGTAAAGAGCATCAATTTCTTGGTAAAGTAATTCGGGATTTTTGAAATTGTTTTGGAAACCGCCGAAACCGCCGAATGCTTTGAATAACTCGACGGGTACACCCGAGGGTGTTTCGGCATTCAAAAACACATAAAGGTATGAACGTTGTAAACAGGTGTGTGCATCAAATCCGTTGGAAACGCGAAGAAGCTTTTCCATCGAATCTTCTCTCACTGCAACGGTACGGCTCATAAGGTTTTTGTACTTTTTAGAGATATAATCGTCTATTTCACGTGCGAAATCAATATAAACTTTCTGCTCGCAGTCGGCAATACCGCCGTCAAACACAAACGAACCGTTTTTTATATTCGGTAGTTTAGGTTTGCCTTTTGCGACGTGTTTGTCCATAAAAGCTGCGTTTTCGGTTGCGGCACGAAGTACAGCTTCCGCCGCATCGGCAGAATATTCCGCCATCGAGGAAAAACCGTAGGTGCCGTTTTTATAAACACGAGCCGATACGCCCGAAATATCTTGACGTGAGTTGCCCGTAAGGTTTCCCGAAACGATTGTTGCTCCGCGCGAGCGCGACATTTGTCCGCGAAGCTCGGTGTGTGCATCTTTGGCAAAAAGTATCTTTTTGGGGGTTAAAATATCATTAAGCAAAAGAAAAATCCTCCAACACGTTATTATCATTATTATTCTACCATAAAAAGACAAAAATGCAATTATTATTGATAAATTAAAACAAGTAAAAAACTTTTCGAAAGCAAAGAAACGGTAAAGAAATTAAGAATACAGTAAATCCAAGGAATTTTGACGATTATAATTTTGTTTCAACTATTGATTTGTTGTTACGTTTGTGGTAAAATCTTGCCAAATGTAAAAATCCCAAGAAAACAGAGGTAAAAGAAAAATGGATGCTCTTTTAGAAGTATTTGGTAATGTCTTGAATCTCGATTGGAAGATGGCTGTTATGTGGGTCATCGGAGCTGTTCTTATCTATCTTGCAATAAAGAAAGATATGGAACCTACGCTTTTGCTTCCTATCGGTTTCGGCGCAATTTTGGTAAACCTGCCACTTTCCGGCGCAGTAGGGGAACATGGTCCTCTCACCACGCTGTATAACGCAGGTATCGCAAACGAATTGTTCCCGCTTATACTCTTTATAGGTATCGGTGCGATGATTGACTTCGGTCCGCTTCTCTCCAACCCTAAATTGATGCTTTTCGGCGCGGCGGCTCAGTTCGGTATCTTCTTTACACTTTGCATGGCTTCGATGTTCTTTATCGACAAGGATGCTGCTTCCATCGCAATAATCGGTGCGGCAGACGGTCCTACTTCGATAGTTGTTGCACAAGCGCTCGATTCTAACTATATCGGTGCGATAATGGTTGCGGCTTATTCGTACATGGCTCTCGTTCCCATTATCCAACCTCCCGTTATTAAACTTCTCACCACCAAAAAAGAACGCATGATAAGAATGCCTTACGTTCAACGTGAGGTTTCCAAGACCACCAAGATTTTGTTCCCGATAATCCTTACTGTTATCGCAGGACTTATCGCTCCCGACTCGGTTGCACTTATCGGTTTCTTGATGTTCGGTAACCTTATCCGTGAATGCGGAGTGCTTGATTCGCTTTCCGAAACTGCACAAAAGGTTCTCGCAAACCTCGTTACAATCTTCCTCGGAATTACTATCGCTTCGCAGATGCAGGCAGAAAAATTCCTCCACCCCGCAACCTTGCTTATAATGGGTCTCGGTCTTGTTGCATTTATCTTCGATACCGCAGGCGGTGTTCTTTTCGCGAAGTTCTTAAATCTTTTCTTGAAGACAAAGATGAACCCCATGATTGGCGCTGCAGGTATCTCTGCATTCCCCATGGCAGGCCGTGTTGTTCATAAAATGGCACTTAAAGAAGACCCTCAAAACTTCTTACTTATGCAGGCTACCGGTGTTAACGTTTCGGGTCAGATTGCCTCTGTTATTGCAGGCGGTATGATTCTTAACTTCTTCGGTTAATAGGGAAAGGGGATTGACAGATATGAAAAAAATACTTTTTGTTCTCTTTGCCTTTGTTATTGCGATAAGCTCTTTTGCATTTAGCGTTTCTGCTGCAACCGGAGATGCTGTTCAAGCTCCCGAAAACAATTTGGCGGCAGTATCCGAAGACTCTTCCGAGGCAGTATCTGAAGACGTATCCGAAGACGTATCTGACGAAGCAACTTCTGACGAAGCAACTTCTGACGAAGCAACTTCTGACGAAGCAACTTCTGACGAAGCAACTTCTGACGAAGCAACTTCTGACGAAGCATCTTCCGACGAAGCATCTTCCGACGAAGCATCTTCCGACGAAGCGTCTTCCGACGAAGCATCTTCCGACGAAGCGTCTTCCGACGAAGCATCCGAAGAAGTTTCCGAAGAAGCATCTGAAGAGGCTTCTGAACCTTCTAACGCTCTCGATACAGAAGTTGAACTTGAATATTACGGCTTCGGCAACGAAGGATTTTCAAGAAATATTTCCTACATGGGCTTGGGTATGTTAGGTATCTTCGCGGTTGTAGGCGTAGTTATTTTGATAACCTTCGTTCTCAATAACGTAACTTCCAAGAAATAAAAATTGATAATGAAAATACGCTTCAAACGAAGCGTATTTTTTATTGATTATTCGCTAAGCTTGGTGTATAATGCTATTGAAAATACGTCAAAGGAGTAAGCCGATGATTGATATAAAAAGAAGCAGTGGTGTGCTGATGAGCATATCTTCGCTTCCCTCGGAATACGGAGTCGGCGTGTTCGGCAAGGACGCGATTGAGTTTGCAAAGAAAATAGCCGATATGGGATTTTCTTATTGGCAGGTATTGCCGTTCACTCCGCTTGATTATGCAAATTCACCTTACGGTTCGGACAGCGCTTTTGCAGGGAACGAACTTTATATAAGCCCCGATTTGATGGTCGAATCGGGTTTTGTTACATCTGACGAGGCAGGCGCGACAAAATATTCGGGCAGTCCTTATATTGCCGATTACGCTTTTGCGCGTGAGAAACGCGAATATCTTGTCCGTCTTGCTTTTTCGCGTCTTGACGGGGATTTTAAAAGCAAAATAGACGCTTTTATTGATGAAAAGAATCTTTTTTCTCATTGCCTTTTCCGCGCATTGAAAAATGAAAACGGGGGAAAAGAGTTTTGGGAGTGGGAAAAAGGCGCAGATTACGAAAATGCGCTTCAATTTGTTGACGAATTGCATGACGAGATATTATATCACGGCTTTGTTCAGTACCTTTTCCACACTCAATGGAAAAAGACGAAAGATGAGATAAATGCTCTCGGCATAGAGATAATCGGTGATATGCCGATATACGTCTCACGCGATAGTGCAGACGTTTGGGCGAATAAAGAACTTTTTGATATTGACAGAAAAACCTATAAACCGAAAAAGGTTGCAGGTTGCCCTCCCGATTATTTCTCCGCAGACGGACAGCTATGGGGTAATCCGTTATATAATTGGAAATGCCATAAAGAACAGGGTTATGCTTGGTGGATAGAGCGAATAAGGCATTCTTTCGAGCTTTACGACGTGCTTCGTATCGACCATTTCCGCGCATTTGCTTCGTATTGGGCGATTGACGGTGAATCGAAAACCGCGCGTGACGGTGCTTGGAAAAAAGGACCTGATATGCAACTTTTTAAGGCGGTCAAAAATGCGCTCGGGAACGTGCCGATTATTGCTGAAGATTTGGGCAGTTACGGCGACGACGTGGTGAAATTGCTTGAAAATAGCGGTTTTCCGGGTATGCGTATTATACAGTTCGGGTTTGTTCCCAACGACAATTCCACGCATCTCCCTCACAATTATCCCGAAAATTGTATAGCCTATACGGGTACGCACGATAACAACACGTTGCTCGGTTGGCTTTGGGAAGCGAGCGAAGAAGAACGCAAATTTGCGCTTGAATACAGCGGGTTCGACAGTGGCGATTGGGGCAGGGGTGGATATAACGCACCTGCTTGTCGCAAAATCATCGAGAAGTCGGATCGTAG
>JAZRUB010000086.1:0-5047 GCA_045652305.1 Eubacteriales bacterium | reverse complement strand
AAATGTTTGAACGCAGTTGGCTCGGTAGAGGATATGAAAAAACAACTTTTGTCACGCGCTGTCTTGCGAGATAAAATGGATGCGTTAGCGATTCGCATTGCCGAAAAAGCAATAATGAATAAGGGTAAAATAAAATATGTTTTTGCAAGTGCGTTTACTTCAAACGGATTTAAAGTCGTGCCTGTATTCGATGACGTAAAGACGGTATACCGAGTAAGCGGAAACCTATCCGATATTTTCATGTCTGCTTTTGCCCGTACGGTTAAAGAATTGGGTGCTTCCTGCATTATATCCAACTCGGCGATAGACCCGTCTATCCCAAATGCGTTGTATTTTGAAGAAAGTAAAACGCTCGTGACAAGTCTTTTGACACTGCCGTGCAAGTCTGCAATAGAAGAAAAAACACTTTCCACTTCGCGTTTTACCGATAATGCACGTCTCGCTTCGGTAAGAGCAAAATTACGTGCTCTCGAAAAGCTTTCAAACGAACTTTTGGCAGAAGCGAAAGGCGAACTTTTGAGCGCAAAATCGGCTCATAACGATATCGAAAGGATTTATATTCCCGCCATGAATTTCAAATCGCTCGACAAATATACGACGGCGTTAATAAATAGTGTTATAAAGGAATAAAAGGCTTCTGCTTTCCATATATATCAACCGAGAGGAAGGTAGATATATATGGAAAACAAGAAAAAAAGAAATCCCTCTGCAACGAATGAAAATCCTGTTTTGTGCGCATTGATTGGAAGCGGAATATCGATTGCGGTAATGCTTTTGACGGCGTTGGTATTTCCGTTTGCGGCGCTTAAACTAAACGACCCAAATGCAACGGCAATGCCGATATCCTGCCTGTGCGCCTTTATCGGTGCGTTGTCGGGCGGATTTGTATCGGCGAAAAAATGCGGACATTCGATGATTCAGGTAGGATTGATGTCATCGGGCATAACCGCTTTACCGATGATTTTAATTTCTTTGATTATTCCCGGTAACCTTGATTTTGTATCGGCGTTGATTATTTTGGCTATGATTGTCATAGCTTCGGCTTTGGGCTCGTATATCGTTATGAAGATGAACACAAGCCGTAAACGCAACATGAAAAAGGCTATGAAGCGAAGATAACGAAAATAACTTGATTTCCACCGCCTTTCATGTTATTATATAAAAAGAAAGGTTTTGAAAGGGGTGTGTAACATGGGACTTCAGGAATCGGGCGAAATGTATCTTGAAACTATTTTTGTCCTTTCCAAAGAGTTGCCGACGGTACGCGCTATTGATATATGCGACTATCGCGGTGTTTCAAAACCGAGTGTTTCACGCGCTGTGGGGATATTAAAACAGGGCGGTTACATACTTTGCGGAGATGACGGCGGTCTTACACTTACAAACGCGGGACTGACTGTTGCCGAAAAGATTTATGAAAGGCACACGGTTCTTACGCAGTATCTGATTTCGCTTGGCGTCGATAAAGACGTCGCGTCGGAAGATGCTTGTAAAATAGAACACGTTATAAGCGAAGAAACCTTTAAAGCAATAAAGAAAGCCATAAAATAAAACGGACAGTATGTGTCCGTTTTTTTATTCCAATTTTTTGAAAATAAATGTATTTTTACCTCGCATATAAATAGTTGTTTTACATAAATTAAAGTCGATGCAAAATCAAAAATGAAAGACAGGAAGCATGGAATGAAGAACAGAAGGTCAAAAACTATTATTGCGGTATTTACAGCGGTAATACTTTCGTTTTCATTGGGCACATCGGTTTTGGGGAATGTCTCGGCGGTATCGGTCAATAACGACATGGAGCTCATACCCGGCGGAATGGCGTTCGGCGTGAAGTTTTTTACAGACGGCGCAGTGGTGTTGGGTACAACGGGTGTTGAAACCGCATCGGGAATGGTAACACCTGCAAAAGATGCAGGACTTCGCGCAGGCGACGTTATCGTTCGTGTCGGCGGGAGCGAGTTCGAGTCGGCAACCGAACTGATATCTATTATATCGGGTTGCGGAGGTAAACCTATCTCGGTTGTGTATATGCGTAAGGGACAGGAAGAAAAGGTGACGGTTACTCCTGTGCGCGATATCGAAAACGGGGTTTACCGCATAGGTGTCCTCGTTCGCGACTCTACTGCAGGGATAGGAACGGTAACCTTTATCGACCCTCAAACACGTGATTTCGGCGGATTGGGACACGGTATATATGATTCCGAAACAGGAACACTTCTCCCTTTGGGACGCGGTGCTGTGGTCGAAGTAGACATAACCGGAGTCCAAAAAAGTGAACGAAATTCACCCGGTGCATTAAAAGGGAAGTTCGGTCGTATTGCCATAGGAGAGCTTTGGGATAATTGCGACGAGGGCGTGTTCGGACGGTTAACCGAACTGCCCGATACCTTTTATGAACCTATGCCCGTTGGGAAAAGGGAAGAGTTGTCGGTAGGCAAAGCAAAAATACTGACAACCCTTTCGGGAAGCGAAATAGAGGAATATGAAATCGAAATAGAGCATATCTATGATAAATCGGGAACGACTAAAAATTTTCTCATACGCGTGACCGATGAACGCCTTATCGAACAGACAGGCGGAATAGTTCAGGGGATGTCGGGCAGTCCGATAATCAAGGACGGCAAGCTCATAGGCGCGGTGACGCACGTGCTTATCGACGACCCCTTACACGGCTACGGAATATGTATCGAAAATATGTTTGATTCGGCATTCGACGTCAATGCGGAAGTAGAACCTAACGTTATCGCGGCGTAATTTACTGCGTACAAAAAGAGGAACGTGTGTCCTCTTTTTTGTTTTTTCGTGTTTTTTTAAAAAGATAAAATACCGTTTTTTACGACAAAATGAGTGAAAAAGCGATTTTTAGAGCAAAAATGTGACTTTCGACAAGATTCGACAAAATATCCCAAAATTTGCGCAAAATTTTGTAGAAAGCTGGGTTTTGTGTTCAAAAATACGCAATGAATGACGAAAAATGTATTACGAAAGTTTGAATACAGGTCGTTTTTTTGCCTAAAATCTATTGCTTATGGCGTATTTGGTATGCTAAAATACATTCACAAAAAATAAACATACAAGGAGCAACAATATTATGGAAAAACCGAGGGTACTCGTAGCCGACTCGAATGCCGAGTTTAGAAATCAATGTGTCCAAAGTCTTAGAAGACTGGATATAGAAGTTGTCGCAGAAGCGGCAGACGGGCAGGAAGCATTTGCTAAAATGGTCAGAACTAAGCCGAATATTGTAATATCGGACCTCTATTTGGCAAAAATTGATGGCGTAGGTCTAATTCGCCATGCCAAGAAGCAACTTCCCGATGAATTTCCTGCTTTCGTGATGCTTGCATCGTTCACAAGCCAAAACCTTTTTGAAGAATGCTGCGAAGCAGGTGCGGCATACTGCATGCTGAAACCGATTGACTTCAACACACTTGCCGACCGCATAAGACGTCTTGCCGACAAAACGCGCAGACGCGGTACAGCGAAAGTGCCGAGCAGAGAAGAAAGCGATTTGGAGGCACAGGTGACGAAGATAATTCATCAAATCGGCGTTCCTGCTCACATTAAAGGCTATCAATATCTCCGCACCGCGATTATTATGGCGATAAACGACAACGAAGTGATTAATTCGGTGACGAAAATCCTTTATCCCTCGGTTGCAAAGCAGTACAGCACAACAAGCTCGCGAGTTGAACGCGCTATCCGTCATGCAATAGAGGTTGCGTGGGACAGAGGCGACCTTGACGTGCTTAATTCGTTCTTCGGCTATACCGTTCAAAACTCTCGCGGTAAGCCTACAAATTCGGAATTCATCGCGATGATAGCCGATAATTTAAGACTTAAAAATAAGGCATTCGCAACGGTTTAATAACAGAGGCAGGTTAGCTACCTGCTTCTTTTTTCTGTACGAACGCATATCCTCTTGACAAAAGGGCGTATAACCCCCATAATAATAAATGTCAATAGGGGGATTATAATATTATGATAATTTTCGATAAGTTATGGAAAACCATGCAGAATAAAGGCATATCCACATATCAATTACGCGAAAAGTGCGGAATTGACAGCAAAACCGTAAGACGTTTAAGGGCGAATGATAACATGGAAACCAAAACAATTAACAAACTTTGTGCTATTCTTGGCTGTCGTGTTGAGGATATTATGGAGTTTGTCGCTGACGATGAATAAATTGTGCAAAAACACTTGACAAATATGGAAAGTTGTGTTAAACTTTCATTTGCCGCATGTATGGGGTCTTTTAAGTTGCGTTGATGCACACCCACTAAGCAGCGAGTCTTACAGAAAGGAAATTGGTGCTTACAAATGTTTGCAATCGTGGAAACAGGCGGAAAGCAGTACAAGGTTAGCGAAGGCGATATCATCTTTGTTGAAAAGCTCGGTATCGAAGAAGGCGAAACCTACACCTTCCCTAAGGTTCTTGCTATCGCCGATGATAATGGTTTCGTTGCAGGTACTCCTACCGTTGACGCTACCGTTACCGCAAGTGTCGTTAAGAACGGCAAGGGCAAGAAGATTCATGTAATCAAATACAAGCCTAAAAAGGATTCCAAGAAGCATATCGGTCATAGACAACCCTATACCAAGCTTCAAATCCTCAGCATCTCTAAATAAGAGATGATAACCGCTTCGTTTTTAAAATCGAACGGAAAATTAGTTGGTTTCCGCATCAGCGGTCACTCGGGCTATTCCGAGGCGGGAAGTGACATCGTTTGCGCCGCAGTCAGCGCTTTTGCAATGATTACGGTTAATAACATTACCGATGGTTTTGGTATTCCTTCAACGGTTACTGCCGAAGAGGAAAGCGCAACGATTGATTTCAAACTCGTTCTCGAGGATGAACGCGGATGTATTCTTATTGCAGGGCTAAAACGCGAGTTGGAAGCTCTTGCGAATGATTATCCGAAGAATATTCGGGTAAAATAATTTTATCGAAAGGAACTATAAACCATGCTTAGATTGTCTATTCAGTTCTTTGCACATAAAAAAGGTGTCGGTTCTACCAAGAACGGTCGTGACAGTGAAT
>JAZRUB010000085.1:0-4818 GCA_045652305.1 Eubacteriales bacterium | reverse complement strand
AGCGCAAAGAAGCATCGGTAGGGACATGTCAAACGGTACTCTTTGGGAAAGAACCAAGACGGCGATACTTATTTTCTCGATTATGATTACGTGGGCGCTTGAAAACGCCATCGAAACTGCCGACAGTATGAAAAGCCGTGGATATGGACTAAAAGGCAGAACTGCTTTTTCGATTTATAAGTTTGACGATAGGGATAAGTATACGCTTGTTTGGTTTGCTTTTTGCGGTTTGTTCTTGCTTTCGGGTACGATTCTCTCGGCGTTTGAATTCGGATATTTTCCTGATATCCGTTATGCACCGCTTGACATGACGACAATACCTTTTCATATCGTATTTTTCAACCTTTGCATAACCCCTGTTGTAATTAATATTAAGGAGGAGAGAAAATGGAAAACTTTAGTTTCAAAAATGTAAGCTTCGCTTACCCTGAACAAGAAAATAAAGCACTCCGTAACATCTCCTTTACGGTCAATCAGGGCGAGTTTTTGATTCTTTGCGGTCCGTCGGGTTGCGGTAAATCGACGCTTTTGCGCCACCTTAAGACCTGCCTTGCACCGCACGGTGTTTTGACGGGTGAAATATTGTTTAACGGAACGATTCTAAGCGAGGTTGACGAGCGTACGCAATCGCAAGAAATCGGGTTTGTATTGCAATCGCCCGAAAATCAGGTTGTTACCGACAAGGTGTGGCATGAACTTGCTTTTGGTTTGGAAAGCCTTGGCTGCGATACATCTACCATTCGACGTCGCGTTGCAGAGGTTGCGGCATTCTTTGGGATTGAAAACTGGTTTTACAAGAACGTGACCGAGCTTTCGGGCGGTCAAAAGCAATTATTAAGCCTTGCGTCGGTTATGGCGATGAGCCCGAAGATTTTAGTCCTTGACGAGCCGACGGCACAGCTTGACCCGATTGCTGCTTCTGACTTTTTGGCATTGCTTGGCAAAATAAACCGAGAACTCGGTATAACTATTATTCTTACCGAGCATAGATTGGAAGAAGCGTTCCACTTTGCTACACGCGTTATCGTAATGGAAAAGGGCGAAATTGTCTGTGACGATATTCCCGAAAAGGTTGGACTGCATCTTCGTGGCAAAGACAGCGGAATGTTCCTCGCTATGCCCACGGCGATGCGTGTTTGGGCAGGGGTGGAAAGTGACCTTTCTTGCCCTCTCACCGTGCGCGACGGAAGTGATTTTCTGACCGCACTAAACAACGAAAAAGAATTGTTACCGTTAAAAGCAGAAGAAAAGCATCCTTACAGCGATGAAGTTGCTCTGCAATGTGACGATATCTGGTTTCGTTACGAAAAAGACCTGCCCGACGTGGTAAAAGGCTTTTCGCTTACGTTACACAAAGGCGAATTTTATGCAATCCTCGGCGGTAATGGTGCAGGAAAGACTACAACACTAAAGGCTATTTCGGGACTGCGCAACGCCTATCGCGGAAACGTACAGATAAACGGCAAGGTAGGGTTGTTACCCCAAAATCCGCAGACACTTTTTGTAAAGAGAACCGTGCGTGAGGATTTGTTTGAAGCGTTAAGCGGTGTAAAGATTTCAAAAGAAGAAAAAGAAAAACAAGTTGCACGTGTGGTTGCTTTTTGCGGACTTAAAGACTTTCTTGATAGGCACCCTTACGATATTTCGGGTGGCGAGCAACAAAGAAGTGCACTTGCGAAAGTGCTTCTTACTGCGCCCGATATTCTTCTCCTTGACGAGCCGACAAAGGGGTTTGATGCAGAATTCAAGGTGACCTTTGCGGATATTATAAACAAGCTTACAAAACAAGGCGTTACCGTGTTGATGGTCAGCCACGACGTGACCTTTTGTGCCGAATACGCGCATAAATGCGGTATGTTCTTTGATGGGAACATTGTGGCGGAGGGAACGCCTCGTGAGTTCTTTTCGGGCAACAGTTTTTATACTACTCCTGCCAATCGTATGGCACGTCATTTGATTCCCGATGCAGTTACGGTAGAAGATATTATCGCTTGTTGCGGTGGGGAAATAAAAAAGAAAAAAGTCGATTCAACAGAGGTTTTACCTCTGCCCGAACCGACAAAAAGAAGTGTGAATTATAAACCGCAACCGCTTAAATGGTGGCGAAAGATACTTGCAGTTATATCAGCACTCGTTGCATTCGGGGTATTCTTGTATGCGACAAATATTAGCGATTTGACAGAGTTTGTAAATGCAGGCACACAGGACAAAGAAAAAATTTGGCTTTATATCGTTTTGTTTGGTGCATTAACGGTGTTTTTCCTTGCCATTGGACGCAGAAGTGAACCGCCTCTTGTTGTGCAAACGCCAAAAGAAAAACGTAACCTAAGCAAACGTACAATAACTGCAACCGTTTGTATATTGCTGCTTATTCCGCTGACGATATTTACAAGTGTTTTCTATCTTGACGACCATAGTTACAATCTTGTGGCTTTTGTTATACTTTTTGAGTGTATGTTGCCGTTTATCCTTGTGTTCGAGGGCAGAAAGCCGAAGGCGAGAGAGCTTGTAACCATAGCCGTGCTTTGCGCTATCGGCATTGCGGGAAGAAGCTTGTTCTTTATGCTTCCGCAGTTCAAACCCATGCTTGCGCTTACGATTATTGCAGGGGTTGCCTTTGGAGGCGAGGCTGGATTTTTGGTGGGTGCCGTTACGATGCTTGTTTCGAATATGCTTTTCTCGCAAGGACCGTGGACTCCTTGGCAGATGTTCGCAATGGGTATTATCGGTTTCCTTTCGGGAATACTTTTCAAGAAAGGCGTATTAAGGCGAACTCGTGTGTCGCTTTCTGTGTTTGGGGCATTTACGGCAATAGTCATTTACGGCGGAATAATGAATCCTGCTGCCGCATTTATAGCATCGGCAGAAAGTATAACGATGCAAACCTTGTTCGCGTATTACGTTACGGGTCTTCCGATGGACCTTATTCACGCTTTCGGCACGGTACTGTTCCTTATGATTGCCTCAGAGCCGATGCTCGAAAAAATGGACAGAATCAAGACCAAATACGGCTTGGTGGAGTGAATATTGAATATTAAAAAAGAAGATGGTTGTTGCCATCTTCTTTTTCTGGGGATTTTTGTTTAATGAGTTTATAGCTCACCTTATTCTTTTCCTAACATCTCTGCATATTTGTTTGAGAGGATTTTGGATAAAGCACAGAACACTGTCGTCAACCATATACCAATTCCATTTAGAAGCGACAGATGGTATAATAGAGTCGTTTCATAATGGAATCCCGACCATATATAAGCGCACAAAGTGATGACAAGCGTAGCAATAAAAGAGTAATTGGAAAAACTCTTTCTGCTTTTATAAACCTTTACGAAATACCAATTCGCCAGTGATAGCATAAATCCGGTTGCCGGAATAACGAGATTCATCGCCCAAAAACTGTTCATTAAACCTAACGGCGTTTTAGCTTCTAATGCAACGCCGATTGTAATCAACGCAAACGAAAAGAATAATAGAACTGACTGCAAAACCGAAGCCTTCCAATCATTGAGTTTGCTAAACGTTTTTGGTGACTCAGACACCGTGACAATATCGGATGGTGATTTCATATCTTCGCATAGTTTTTTGCAATCAATGCAGTTCTTGATATGTTCTTCAACTATTTTTCCGCTTTCCTCACTACAACAACCGTCGATGTATAGCGGAATCAAATCCTTTACAATATTACAATTCATATTCTTGCCTCATTCTTTCCAATAGTTTTTGCTTGGCACGGTAAAACGTAACTCGTGCCCAACTTTCGCTTTTTCCGAAAATTGAACTTATCTCCTTTAACGAGAACCCGCCGAATACCGAAAGCATAAATACTTCTTTATATGGCTCTTCTAATTCGTGTAAACACATAAGTGCTTTTTGCGAGAGCTCTTTTTGAATAAATGCATCTTCTATGTTCTTGCCGTCGCTTACTGTTTCGAGATGGTCAAGAGTATCGGTTCTCTTCTGCTCTTTGTACCACGAAAAGTATGCATTCTTTGCAATTTGACAGAGCCATACGGAAGCCTTTTCCTTGTTTCGAAGAGAAGCATAGTTCATATATGCACGAAAAAAGGTTTCCTGCGTCAGTTCCTCGGATAGCGAAGCATTCTGTGTCATTTTCATTAGATATTTGAAAATGAATTCTCGGTTTTCATTGAAAAGCTTTTCAAATTCAGTCACATTTTCACCGTCCTTTCAACTATTAGATTTGGAAAAACATAAAACGTTACAATAATTATAGCATGTTTTCAATAGGTTGTCGAGATTTCTTGTTAACTGTTCACTTCTGCTTCCGACTAATAATTTCTATGTTCATTTTTGAATTTGTTAGGAGATTTGTTGGCAAAGTTTAATCTTTAGATTTTAAATCAATTCTTTCCTTTTGTTTCTTCGAACGCGGTTGATATGTCTTTCGAAATCACCGTTGTTGATAAGCTCAGCGAGAACATACTGCATAAAAGTAGGAACTGTGCAGGAGTAAAAGCTAAGTTTATTATCGAAGATTTCAACAAGGTTCTTTGGAAGAACCATATAGGCAATACGCAGGGAAGGCGATATGGTTTTTGAAAAGGTATTTAAATATATTACATTGTCATTATTGGACAGTGTGAACAGTGTTTCTGTGGGTTTCGTGGAAACAGAAAACTCAGATTCGAAGTCATCTTCAATAATGTAGCGTTCGCCTTGCTCGGACCATCTGATATATTCGTGACGTTTGGATGCTGTTGCAGTAACACCGCTGGGATAGCTACGATATGGGGTTGTATGTAACACATCTGCTTCAGTTTCGCAAAGAGCCTTGCTGTCGATTCCGCAATTTGTTAAAGG
>JAZRUB010000084.1:0-2978 GCA_045652305.1 Eubacteriales bacterium | reverse complement strand
GGATTTGAAATCATGAAATCCACGCTTGACGATTGCGACAAGGACACCGTTGTTTTGCTCGAATACGGCGGAAACGATTGCAACTACAACTGGGCAGAAGTTGCGGATAACCCAAACGGTGAGTTTTTGCCGAACACCCCCGAGGACAAATTTACCGAAACCTACCTTAAACTTATCGAATACGCCCGTAACAAAGGCGCTGAAGTGGCGATATGTACACTTGTGCCGATAGATTCCGAGCGTTTCATGAATTGGGTAACAAAAGGGCTCAATTACAATAATATTCTACGTTGGATGGGTGACATCGAGCGCATTTCGCGTTGGCAGGAATATTACAGCCGTCTTTCAGAGCGCGTGGCGGAAAAAGCCCATTGCCACATACTCGACTTGCGCGCGATATTTAAAAACAAAAGCATGAAAGAACTTCTCGGCATTGACGGTATGCACCCGAGCGAAGAAGGACACAGCCTAATTCGCGATGCATTGCAAAAAATAATTCTTTCCGACAAAGCGCTTGTCACAGCAAATTAAAAAACAAATCCTTATAATAAAAAGTCAAGTTTTAATTACATAAAACTTGACTTTTCTTTTTTGTTTATTTCAATGGCGTAAAGAACGAGTTTTTATCGTTCTGAAATCAGACGTTGAATCTAAATAGAACCACATCACCGTCGTGCATGACGTATTCTTTGCCCTCGCTTCGTACCAAACCTGCCTCTTTACAAGCGGTAAGCGAACCTTTTTCGATAAGGGTTTCATACGGCACAACCTCTGCGCGAATGAATCCGCGTTCAAAATCGGTGTGGATTTTTCCTGCCGCGCCGGGTGCTTTCGTGCCTTTTTTGATTGTCCATGCGCGAACCTCGGGCTCGCCCGCGGTCAAGAAAGAGATTAAACCGAGCAATGCGTAAGATGCTTTTATGAGTTTATCAAGTCCTGTTTCGCTTACACCAAGGTCGGCAAGGTATGCTTCCTGTTCTTCCTTGTCAAGGTCGCCCAATGCGGCTTCGGTTTCAGCGCAGACCGAGATTATTTCGGCATTCTCACCCTCAATTGCCTTTTTCAACGCGTTATAATATTCGTTTTCCTCGTCGGGACGTGCCAAATCGTCCTCGGACACGTTCGCGCAGTATATAACAGGCTTGCCCGAAAGCAGAGGAACGGTACGAAGTACCTCGGCTTCGCTTTCGGAAAGCTCTACGTTACGGGCGCAAACGCCTTTTGTGAGTTCGGCGCAGACCTTTTTAAGCACTTCGGCATCTACGAGTGCACTCTTGTCGCCCTTGCCCTGCTTGGTAAGTTTATCAATCTGACGTTCGAGCATTTCGATATCCGAAAGGATAAGCTCGGTATTGATTGTTTCGACGTCACGCGCAGGGTCGACCGAATCTTCAACGTGTATAATCTTGCTTCCGCCGAAGCAACGCACCACGTGCACAATCGCGTCAACCTCACGAATATGGGACAAGAATTTGTTACCCAAACCCTCGCCGTTCGCCGCACCCTTTACAAGACCTGCTATGTCAACGAATTCAACGGTAGCGTGGGTTAATTTTTTAGGATTATACATAAGCGCAAGTTTGTCCAAACGTTCATCGGGAACGGGTACGACGCCGACGTTGGGGTCTATCGTACAAAACGCGTAGTTCGCGCTTTCCGCACCTGCTTTCGTCAAGGCGTTAAAAAGTGTACTTTTGCCGACGTTGGGCAATCCCACTATGCCTAATTTCATATATCTATCTCCTTAAAAATCCTTTATTTACAAGCTTTTCGGTGCGACGGGGATTCCGTCACACCGATTAATGCCTTTTTATCTTGCTTTTGTTGCGATTTCGGTTACGAACTTCGCTAACATATCGTTAATCGCCATCGAGCCTAAATCCTCGCCCTTGCGGTTACGGATAGAAGCCTTGCCCTCGGCTTGTTCTTTCGCACCGACGATAACCATATAGGGTATCTTTTCGAGCTGTGCTTCGCGGATACGTTTGCCCATGGTTTCGTTACGGTCGTCAAGACGAACACGTACCCCACCTGCGGTCAACGCCTTTGCAACCTCGGCAGCATAGCCGTTCATGTCTGCATTGACAGGGATAACCGTTACCTGAGTGGGCGAGAGCCACATCGGGAGTGCACCTGCATACTTTTCGAGAATAAGTGCGAGTGTTCTTTCATAGCAACCCATGCTCGTACGGTGGATGATATAGGGGTTGACGAGCTTGTTTTCGCTGTCAACGTATTCCATGCCGAATTTCTTGGCAAGAAGCATATCTATCTGAATAGTAACAATGGTGTCTTCCTTGCCAAATACGTTCTTGCATTGGATATCGAGTTTAGGTCCATAGAACGCCGCTTCGTCGATACCGATTTCGTACTTGATTCCGAGGTTATCAAGCAGTCTGCCCATAATTTCTTGCGCTTCGTTCCATTGCTCGGGCGTACCTTCGTATTTGTCGGTACGGTTGGGGTCCCATTGCGAGAATCTGAAAGTACAGTCTTCCCAAAGACCCAAGGTTTCCAAGCAATATTGAGCAAGTTCTACACAGCCCTTGAATTCTTCTTCCAACTGGTCGGGACGGAGCACAAGGTGTCCTTCCGAAATGGTGAACTGACGAACACGGATAAGACCGTGCATTTCGCCGCTGTCTTCGTTACGGAAGAGCGTACTCGTTTCGCCCAAACGCATGGGCAGGTCGCGGTAAGAACGTCGTTTATTGAGGAACACCTGATACTGGAACGGGCAGGTCATGGGGCGGAGTGCGAAACATTCCTTGGTTTCGTCGTCAGCATCGCCCATGATAAACATACCGTCGCGGTAGTGGTCCCAGTGACCTGAAATCTTATATAATTCACGTTTTGCCATAAGGGGTGTCTTGGTAAGCAAATAGCCCCTGCTCTGCACAACGTCTTCAATCCATCTCTGCAAAAGTTGGATAACTCTTGCGCCCTTGGGCATCAATATCGGCAAACCTTGACCGATA
>JAZRUB010000083.1:0-6016 GCA_045652305.1 Eubacteriales bacterium | reverse complement strand
GGGTTTACTTTTCAGAAATTATATGATATAATTAACCGAATATATATACTTATTTGTGAAAACTTTTATCGGCATTGTTTTTTGACTTGCTGAATGAGGTATAAAATGACTGATAACGAATATAAACAAATAAAAGAATTTGTGCTTGATGAATTAAGGAAAATTTATCCTGCACCGTCTGTAAGGCTTTGGTTTGAGCCTATGCGTGTAGTTGCGCTTGACGGGGACTGTATTACGGTTTCGATACCGCTTAATAAAAAGGCTTTTGTCGAATCGCAGTATTATGACGTTTTAAAGCTTAAATTTTCGGAAATTATCGGAATAAATACCGAATTAAAGCTTATTACCGATGAAGAAGAAGCAGAATTAAAGCCCGAATTTACCGAAGAAGTTGATTCTGCATATAAAACTCGCTTTAATCCCGAATATACTTTCGAAAATTTCGTGGTAGGTAAATCAAACCAGCTCGCACAGTCTGCTGCTTTGGCGGTGGCTAACCATCCGGCAGAGCTTAATAACCCGTTGTTTTTGTACGGACCGTCGGGTTTGGGTAAAACGCACCTTTTGTTTTCTATTGTTAATCAAATCAGAAAAAATCATCCCGATTATAATATACTTTACGTTACGGGTGAAGAATTTACTAACGAGCTTATCGAATCGCTTTCGCTTAAAAAACCGATGGTTTTCCGCGAAAAGTACAGAAATGTTGACGTTTTGCTTGTAGACGATATTCAGTTTATCGCAGGTAAGATGTCGGTACAGGAAGAATTTTTCCATACGTTCGATACGCTTTTCAAAATGAATAAGCAGATAATTCTCGCGTCTGACTGTGCACCTAAGGATATAAATAACCTTGAGGACAGATTAAAAAGCCGTTTCGTAATGGGACTTGTTGCAGATATCCAACCGCCTGATTTGGAATTGCGCGTTGCAATATTCAAGCGCAAGGCAATGGATTTCGGTTACGATTTGGATATGGATATTCTTTATTATCTTGCTAAGAATATCACGACGAATATACGTCAAATAGAAGGCGCACTTAAAAAATTAAAGGCGCACACGTTAATAACCGGTCAGACTTGCAGTTACAACGTGGCAAAAGAGGTTTTGAGCGAGTTTTTCGCGAATGCAAAGAGCGAAGAATCGGTTATTGAAAAAGCACTTGATTATGCCGAAAAGCGTTACGGTGTTACGCGTGAGGAAATGAAGAGTGCGAGAAGAAATGCCGAAATTATCGCGGCAAGGCATTTGGCGATATACATTATAAGAAATACTACGAATCTTTCGCAAAATTCGATAGCAAAGATATTTAATAAAAAGGACCATACGACGGTTATCAACTCTATCGGGTATATTGAGAAAAAGATGAAGAACGAATCTTCGTTTGAACGTGAGATTCAGAACATAATCAACGACTTACAGTCATAAAAAAAACAAACAAACCACTATCAGCGCAAAAAGAAAAGAAACTATATATTTTATTATTTAATAGTATTAATAGTAATAGTAGTGGGCGTGGACATTGTGGAAAATCCATTTTATTAAGGTATTGCGGAGATTCGACAACTTTTTCCACGTGGAAATCGTGGGGAAATCAATGTGGAAACCCACCCGACCCCATGTGGAAACCTCAAAAACACAATCAAAAAACATAAAAAAGTAAAAGCAAAGGAAATTATAAAGTTTAAATACTGTTTTTGTCAAAAAACCTTAAGTTCTTGTTTAATTCAAATCTGCAGAAGCAAAAAACGTGCGGTATTGTTATTTCAGGTTGGGATACGTAACAATATAGAAACGAAGTAGTAAGAGTTAAACAAATCTGGAGAAGCAAAAGACATACGCTATTGTTATTTCAGGTTGGGAGACGCAACAGTATAGAAACGAAGTAGCAAGGAGTAGAAGAAAATGAAGTTTGTGGCGGATAAGAAGACATTGTTGAATATGGTGATACCGGCGGCATCGGCGGCATCGAATAAAACGACTTTACCTGCGTTGGAGGGTCTTTTGTTCACGCTTAAAGGGGATACGTTGACCATTTGCGGATACGACCTCGAAAAAGGTGTGCGCACCATGGGTACGGTTATGCCTATGCAAGAGGGTTCGGTTATTATCAACGCCCAAAAAATAACTTCAATTATACGTAATTTCCCTGACGGTGATATATGTATCGAATCGGATGACAGAAACATGGTTCGTATAACCGGCGGAATGAGTGATTTCAGTATTCATGGCGTAACGGCAGAGGTTTATCCGAATTTACCTGAATTGGGCGGTGATAACGCGTTTAATATTTCGCGTTCGCTTATGAAGAATATTATAAACAGTACCGTTTTCGCGGTTGCTCAGTCGGAAGCAAGACCGATACTTACGGGCGAATTGTTTATGATAGAAAACAGAACCTTGACGGTTGTTGCGCTTGATAACTTCAGACTCGCGATGCGCGAAGAAAAAAATTGCGTTTTTGATAACGATAATAAGTTTTCGTTCGTTGTGCCGGGTAAGGCGCTTTCGGATTTGACAAAGTTGCTTGACGATAGCGATGAACCGTTAAGAGTAGAGTTTACCGCGAAGTATATTATATTCAAGATTGACGATACCGTGTTCTTCTCGAGATTGCTCGAGGGCGAGTACCTTGATTACAGACGTGCTTTGCCGACACAGAATAGGATTTTTGCTACGATTGATAAGGCTGACTTTATCGAATCGGCAGAACGTGCGAGCTTGCTTGTTGATGAAAAGCTCAGAACTCCTTTGAGATGTAAATTTGAGGATAATATACTTAATATTTCGTGCAGTACGCAGTACGGCAGCGTAAACGATAATTTAAGGATTAAAAAAGAGGGCGAAAATATCGAAATCGGCTTCAATAATAAGTATTTGCTTGACGCTTTGCGCGCTTGTAAGGACGAAAAGATTGTTGCTTCGCTTTCGACACCTTTGATGAGTATGATGATAGAACCTGCTGAAAAAGACGAAAACAGCAGTTACACATATCTCGTTTTGCCTTGTAAATTAAAGGATTAATGAATATAGAACATTTGTCGCTGAGGAATTTCCGTAACGCGACCGAAAGTGAAATAGAGTTTTCAAACGGCGTAAACGTGATATGCGGAGCAAACGCCGCAGGGAAAACTAATATATTGGAATCGATATTTTATTTCGCGGCAGGAAAAAGCTTTAGAAACTGCAAAGACCGCGAATTGATAAAGTTCGGGTGCGATAAGAGCAATATTGCCATGCGCTTTTCTTCGGGTGGGAACGACTATAAAATGTCGGCAACGCTTTCGAAAGGCGGACGACGGGTTATAAAGATAGGCGAGAGTACGCCTCTTAAAATGACCGAGTATATAGGAAAGTTCCGTGCGGTTATATTTACGCCCGACCATTTGAGCTTGGTCAAGGGTGCGCCCGAAAACAGAAGACGTTTTTTGGATTTGGCGATATGTCAGTCGTTTCCGAGATATGCGCCGACTTTGTCTGAATATAATAGGGTTTTGGCGCAAAAAAACGCGCTGTTGAAGCGCGGAAACGTTATAGACGAGTTGATGCAGGTTTATAACGAGAGATTGGCGAGCCTTGCGGCGGTAATAACTATAAACCGAAAAAAATACGTTTTGAAATTAGAGGAAGAAGCTAAAAAGTTTCTTTTCGATATGAGTGGCGGCAAGGAGGACTTGACGCTGTCGTATCAGACACAGGCAGGCGATTTCGAAACGCAAGAGGAACTTAGAGAACGTTATAATACGCTTTTTGCAGAAAAGGCGGAGTTCGAAAAAGAACGGTTTGCTACGCTTTACGGAGCACATAAGGACGATTTTTTGGTTTATATCAATAAAAAAAGTGTGCGTATGTACGGCTCGCAAGGACAGCAAAGGAGTACGGTTTTGGCATTGAAACTTGCCGAGGGCGAACTTTCTTATAAACTTACGGGTGAATATCCTGTATTTTTGCTTGACGATATACTCTCTGAGCTCGATAAGGATAGAAAAGACTATATTTTGTCAAAGACAACCGAACGACAGGTTATAATAACCGGTTGCGAAAGCGAAATTTTCGAAAGCAAGGGCAACAAAATTTTCGTTCGCGACGGCGAAGTCAGTAAAATAGGTTAAAAATGAGATATATTCAATTAGAAAAAGGCGAAAGTATCGATAAAAAAACGGTTATCGGGATATTTGATATCGAAAGCGCGAGTATGTCCTCGGCGACGAAAGAGGTTTTTAAGCGCAAGGAGGACGAGCACGGCGTAGTCAGTCTGAGTAACGATTTGCCTAAAAGCTTCGTGCTTTGCGACGGAGAATACAGCGATACCATTTATATAAGCGGTCTTTCGACCGATAGCATAAAAAAACGTACCGAGCAAAATTTATTAAATCTGTAAAATCAACGTTTTTATAATAACTCTCGCGGTGAGGAGTAAACAAATTTGTCGTGCCAACATCGCGATATTGAAAAACTCTGCAAAAACATACAAAAGAGAAAACAACCCTCGCGGTGAGAGGGCAACAAATCTGTCGTGCCAACATCGCGATATTAAAAAAATCTGTCGCGCATACATCGCGAAAAGGAAAAAGGGGAAAAAGATGGAAGAAATGAAGAAAGATGTAATGAGTCCTGTTGAAGAGAATTACGGCGATAGTCAGATACAGGTACTTGAAGGTCTTGAGGCGGTAAGAAAACGCCCCGGTATGTATATCGGTACGACCTCTGTAAAGGGATTGCATCACCTTATAAGCGAAATAGTCGATAACTCTATCGACGAGGCTTTGGCAGGTTATTGTAAAAATATAAAGGTAACGCTTCACACCGACGGAAGCTGTGAAGTAACCGACGACGGTCGTGGTGTACCTAACGGTATCCATCCTACTGTCGGCAGACCTACGCTTGAGGTTATTTATACGATTCTTCACGCGGGCGGTAAGTTCGGCGGCGGCGGTTATAAGATTGCCGGCGGTTTGCACGGCGTTGGCGCATCGGTTGTAAACGCGCTTTCAAAACGTGTAGAGGTACGCAACCACCGCGACGGCAAGGGTTATTATATCGCGTTTGAAAGAGGTCACGTTGTAGAGGAATTCCGCGAAACAGGCGATACAGACTTGCACGGCTTGCACGTAAGGTTCTGGCCTGACGATACGATATTCGAAACGGTTGAGTTTGACTACGAAACTGTTAAAACAAGACTTCGTGAGCAATCTTTCCTTAACGCAGGTGTTTCGATAACCATTTGCGACGAGAGGGCAGTTGAAGAAACCGAAGAAAACTTCTGTTTCGAGGGCGGTATCCGTTCGTTCGTTGAATATCTGAACCAGAAAAAAGGCGCAGACCCGATTCACCCCGTAATTTACGTTTCGGGCGAGAAAGACGGTTCTGTTGCAGAGATTGCATTGCAGTATAACGAAACTATTACCGATTCTATACTTTCGTTTGCAAACAATATGCATACCGTTGACGGCGGTACGCACGAAACGGGATTTAAGGTCGGTATTACCAAATCGCTTAACGATTACGGCAAGAAATATAATCTGTTCAAGAACGACGAAAAATTGACGGGTGACGACGTAAGAGAAGGTCTTTCGGCGGTTATTTCGGTCAAGTTGGAAGACGCTCAGTTCGAAAGCCAGACCAAAGCAAAATTGGGTAACAGCGAAATAAGAACGCTCGTTGAAGGTATAGTTAATGAAAAATTGTCTATATTCTTCGAAGAAAACCCCGACGTTGCAAGGATAATTATAGAAAAATCGGTACTTGCCGCAAGAGCAAGAGAAGCCGCAAAGAAAGCGCGTGAACTTACAAGACGTAAGGGATTGTTGGAATCGAGCTCGCTCCCCAGCAAGCTTGCCGACTGTAACGAAAGGCGCATGGAATACACCGAACTTTACCTCGTGGAAGGTGACTCGGCAGGCGGTACGGCGAAAGACGGACGCGACAGCCGATTCCAAGCGATACTTCCGCTTAGAGGTAAGATATTAAACGTAGAAAAGAACCGTATCGACAGAGTTTACTCGTCGGTACAGAT
>JAZRUB010000082.1:0-14245 GCA_045652305.1 Eubacteriales bacterium | reverse complement strand
ACCCCACATAACCCCCAAAAATCTTCGATTTTCGGGGACCCCGAGTCGCTTCGCTCTCAATCGAAAACCATGTTTTCGATTGGTTTTTGGGAACATCGTGGGCTCGCGCCTCGCGCCTCACACTTCGTGTTCGACACTCGCGATGTTCATAGGTATACTTTTCGAGGCGCATGTCCTCGAAAAATATGGATTTTATTGTATTTGTTTTAAATTTTCACCCATACAATAAAAAATCAAAAAAGCACGTAGTGCTTACCGCAACTGTTCCGATAGGAACAATATCACTCCGCAACAGCGGAATATCACTGCACGTAGTGCAATATCACTCGCCGTCAGGCGAATATCACTGTTCCGATAGGAACAAAGTGGGTGCTTATATGTTAAGAGTCCTTGCGGTAGGAGATGTTTTCGGCACTCCCGGTATGGATTTCATCCGCAAGAACCTGCGGAAAATAAAAAACACCGAGCAAGCAGACTTGGTCATAGTAAACGCCGAAAATGCCCACGAGGGAAGCGGTCTTGACAAAAACGATGCAACACTTTTGTTCGAAAGCGGTGCAGACGTGCTTACGGGAGGAAACCACTCTTTCCGCAGATATGCCATCTTTGACTTGCTCGAAGAGGAAGAAACGGTTTTGCGTCCCCTTAACTTTCCGCCCGACTCTCCCGGTGAGGGCTATTGCATCATCCCCGTAAAGAATGGGCTGAAAGCATTGGTCATTTCGGTTTGCGGTCAGGTGTTTATGGACCCCGTCGATTCGCCTTTTGTTGCGGTTGAGCGATTGCTCGAACGACTTAAAGGCAAGTACGATTTCGCGATATGCGATTTCCATGGCGAAGCGACAAGCGAAAAACTCGCATTCATGCACGTTTTTGACGGCAGACTGCAAATAGTTTACGGCACTCACACCCACGTGCAAACCGCAGACGAGAAGTTGACTTCTTGCGGCAGCGGATATATCAGCGATATCGGCATGTGCGGAAGCGAGGATTCGATAATCGGCGTAAGCTACGAAACTGCAATATCGCGATACACCAAAAATGTCCGCATGAAGGGCGTTCCTGCAAAGGAAAACGTGACCTTGCGCGGTGCGGTTTTCGATATTGACGAAAAAACACTTTGTTGTACAAACGTAAAAAGAATAAAATATAGCGAAGGTAATTAAAAATGAATTTTGTTAAATTAATGATGCTTGATGAAGCAGTTGCTGAAACCACAGCCACAAGCGGTTCGATGCTCACCATGCTTATCCCTCTTGCAATGCTTGCAATCGTTTTCTACTTTTTCATTTACCGTCCTCAGAAAAAGCAGGAAAAAGAAACCTCTGATATGCGTAACTCTATCGAACTTGGCGACGTTGTAGTTACCACGGGCGGTATCGTTGCGATGGTTGTTAAGGTTACCGACGATATGCTACTTGTTGAAACCAGCGGTAACAGAACCAAGATTCAGATTCAAAAATGGGCTGTTCATTCGATTCTCGAAAAGGCAAATGAGCCCGAAGAAAAAGAAACCAAGGACGCAAAAGACAACAAGCGCGTAAGCGAAGCAAAAATGAAAAAATAATTGCCGTTTTAGGTAACGAATTTTGAAAAGGGGAGTTGTTATAACGGCAACTCCCTGACTTTTTGAAAAGTAATATATAATAAGGGATATATAATAATGAAGAAAAGTCTTAAACGAAAGTACGCGAAACTGCTCATAAAGCAGGGCGTGAATATCCAAAAAGGTCAACAGTTAAACATCGTTGCCGACGTAGAAGCGGCTGATTTTGTAGCACTGCTTGCAGAAGAAGCATATCGCTCGGGTGCAGGAAAGGTTCAAGTCGACTGGTCGATGACACAGCTGACAAAACTTGCATACCGTCACCGTACCGTTCGTTCGCTTTGCGATATTCCCGATTGGCAGGTCGAAAAGGTTAAGTATGAATCCGAAATACTGCCTGCACTTATCCGTGTCATCTGCGAAGACCCCGACGGACTTGCATCTGTAAATCAAGAAAAACTGTCGAAAGCAAGTATTGCTACCTCGAAGAAGATAAAACCCTATCGCGATGCTATGGATAACAAGCATCAATGGCTCGTCTGCGCTATTCCCGGCAAGGCATGGGCGAAAAAGGTGTTCCCTGATGACAGAACCTCGGTTGCTGTCGAAAAACTTTGGAAAGCGATTCTCGATAGCGTACTTTGCACCGAGGATAACGACGCAATCAAAGCTTGGGACAAGAAAAACGCAGAATTTTCCGAAAAATGCGAATGGCTCAATAAACAGCAATTCGATTATCTGCATTATACCTCGTCAAACGGCACAGACTTTAAGTGCGAGCTGATGAAAGAAAGTGTTTGGTGCGGAGGCGGAGAAAATACTCTTTCGGGCGTGTTCTATAATCCTAATATGCCGACCGAGGAAATTTTTACCACCCCGATGAAAGGCAAATGCGAGGGTAGATTGGTGTCCTCGATGCCTCTTTCGGTAAGAGGAACTCTTGTCGAGAACTTTTATATCGATTTCAAAGACGGAAAAGCGGTTTCTTGGCATGCCGAAAAGGGCGAAACCGCACTCGGAAAGATAATCACTACCGACGAGGGAAGTGCAATGCTCGGTGAGCTTGCGCTCGTGCCCAAGGATTCGGCGATTTGTGAAAGCGGACTTTTGTTTTATAACACGCTTTTCGACGAAAACGCATCTTGCCACGTTGCACTCGGCATGGGATATACGGGTTGCGTAAAGGATTTCCAGAACATGACGCTTGACGAGCTTCATGAATTGGGCGTAAACGATTCGATGATTCACGTCGATTTTATGATAGGTTCACCCGACCTTTGTATTACGGGATATAAAAACGGTGTCGCAACTCCGATTTTTATTGACGGTAAGTGGGCATAATAATTGATAAGAATATAAAAAGAGGTATAAAAACATGAGTGAATGTACGCACGATTGCTCGACTTGCAGCGCAAACTGCTCGAGCCGTAAGAATGAAAAAGATATGATTGAAAAATTGCGCGACGGAAGCAAGATAGGTAAGGTTATCGCCGTAGTAAGCGGTAAGGGCGGTGTTGGTAAATCGCTCGTAACTTCGATTCTTGCAACAAATGCGCAGAGAAAGGGTTTGAAAACCTGTATTCTCGATGCAGACATTACCGGTCCGTCGATTCCCAAGATTTTTGGTGTTGACGGCGGTGTTTTGAGCGACGGCGAGGCAATGATTCCTCCCCAAAGCAAAACGGGCATAAAGGTTATGTCGGTTAATTTGCTTCTTCCTAACGCGAGCGACCCTGTTGCATGGCGCGGACCTATAATCGCAGGCTGTGTAAAACAGTTCTGGACCGACGTGAACTGGGGCGAAAACGACGTTATGTTTATCGATATGCCTCCGGGAACAGGTGACGTTCCGCTTACCGTTTTCCAATCGCTTCCCGTTGACGGCATGATTATCGTAACAAGCCCTCAGGACCTCGTTTCGATGATTGTCGGCAAAGCCGTAAGAATGGCGGAATTGATGAATATTCCGATACTCGGCATTGTTGAAAACTTCTCTTATTTCGAATGTCCCGACTGCAACAAAAAGCACTATATCTACGGCGAAAGCAAGGGCGATGACGTTGCTTCGGCACACGGCATAGAAAAGGTTGCGAAACTTCCTATCAATCCCGAACTCGCCCGACTTTGCGATAAGGGCGAACTCGAACTTTACGAGGGAAGTCTGCTCGACGGAATGATATAAAACCAAAATCGTAAGAAATTTGACAAACAAAAGCTTTTTGTGTTGACAGTACGGCTAAATTCTGTTAGTATGTGAATACAAAATTATTAAAGGAGCACAGTTATGAAAAGAACTTTTGCGTTTTTGTTGTCGGCAATGCTTTTGGCGACGGCAATCGTACCGTTCGGTTTAACTGCATCTGCGGCGAATAAAGCTCCGACTGTAATCCCTGCCATTAGACAATGGACAGGTAGCAGCGGAAGTTTTGCTCCCAATGCAAGCACCGTTTTGGTAAACAAAAACAGCTCACCTGCTATCTCTAAGGTGTCGGGCTTCTTCGAAGAAATGCTCGGCTTGAAACTCACCACCTCGGCAACCGCTGACGGTAACAACGAGATAGTATTTATTAAGGACGCTTCTCTCCAAGGTCAGGTTGGCAACGAGGGTTATACTCTTACTGCCACAACAAGCAAAATCGAAATAAAAGCACCCACTGATACAGGTCTTCTTTACGGTGGTATCACCGTTGTACAGAGCCTTACCGCAGACGGCGCGTTCCCCTGCGGTAGCGCTGTTGACTATCCCGAATACGAAATCCGTTCGGGCTTGATTGACGTCGGCAGAGCATGGATGCCTCTCGACTACGTTGAAGAAATTACCCGTTATATGGCGTATTTCAAGATGAACGAAATCCACGTTCACATCAACGACGACGGTAAGAACAGTTACTCGGGCTTCCGTCTTGAAAGTGATATTAAGGGCTTGTCCTCGAAAGACGGCTATTACACCAAAGACGAATACCGCGCATATCAGAAGAAAATGCTCGAATACGGTGTGACGGTAATCACCGAAATCGATACTCCTTTCCACTCGAGCTGTTATGCGAATGCAGAAAATCCTCCTCCTTACTTGCCCGGTAACTATCGTTGCTTGGACATCAGACCGGAAAAATTTGATGAAACAGTAGCTTTCGTAAAGAAACTTTTGGATGAATACATGACCGGTGACGACCCTGTATTCGTTAATAAGATTGTACATATCGGTACCGACGAATACCCCAGAGAATATTCGGAAGATATGAGAAGATATACCGATACTCTTATCGACTATGTAAACTCTTTGGGTTATACTCCTCGTTTCTGGGGCGCACTCGGTCCGAGCGGTTTCCAAGGTTCCACCCCCATCTCCGAAAACGCTCAGATGAACTTCTGGGACTGGAGAATTTCGGGTGTTGAAGAAACTTTAAACAGCGATTATGACATAATCAACACCTTGAACGAAGCGCTTTACGTAGTTCCTACCTTTGGTAACTACGACCGCTTCAACTTGAAAAACCTCTACACTAAGTGGCAGGTCAACTATTTCAATATAGACGGTACTTACCAAATCGATGCTGACGATGACCGTTTGCTCGGCGCGTGCTTCGGTATGTGGAACGACTGGCACACCGAATATATCGGTATCACCAGATTCGATATCTTTGACCGTTTGAGAGGCATGGTTTGCTTGACGGCAGAAAAAACATGGCTCGGCTTGGCTACCAAGAACATCAGCGCTGACGACTTTATTGCCAGATACGAAAAACTCTCCCTCCGCGCAGGTGACGCCGACCCCGGTAGACACTCTGTACCTGAGGAAGGTTTGTCTGTTGATTTCGAAGGAACTCTTCCCGAATACGTAACACTTAACGGTGGCAAAATCGAAAACGGTGCGTTCGTACTTGACGGAACATCTTATTTGTCGCTCACTCCCGATGCAATCGGATTCCCGAACACCCTTGAATTCGATATTTTCCTCGAAGAAGAAACAACCGCACCTCTGTTTGCAGGTGATGGAATTACCATCTCCTCTAACATCGACGGCAAGGGTAACTTCGGATTTAAGACCGAATTTTACACCTTTACCTACGATTACAGACTCCCGACGGGTGTAAAAACAACCATTCGTTTGACCAGTGATATTAACAAAACGAACCTTATCGTTAACGGCCGTAGATACGAACCCAAGAGGGCGTTGCCTACTACCAGCGCACAACTTGTACTTGCTACACTTACCGCACCTCTTTCTCAGATAGGTAAGGGAGTTAAGGGTTATATCGATAACATAAAGGTTCTCCCCAAGACTGCGCGCGATAACGTCGCACTTGGCGCGAAAGCAACCGCTTCCTCTTTGGAAGTAAACGACGGCAGATTCACCGCAGACCTCGCGGTTGACGGTGACGATTCCGCTGCTTCCCGTCTGTCTTTCGGCAGAGATTCCGACCAACAATGGCTCTTGCTCGACCTGGGAACCTCCTATTCGCTTTCCGAATTCGAAATTTCCTTTAACGAGCACGTTCCTTCTTATGAAATTTATGTTTCTGAAGACGGCACTAACTTCACCTCTGTTTATAAACTTACCGGTGGACAAAACGGTGGCGAAGCTACCGACAGCATCACCTTAACTTCCGCTGTAGATGCTCAATATATTAAGTATGTTCAGCTTCAGCGTTGGGAACACCCGCAATGGGGTAAATACAGTGGCGGTATCAAAGAATTCCGCGCGTTCTCCTTTGGCCAAACTCATGTGAGCGATAGCATCGTTCTCGGCAAAGAGCATTTCGGTGCACACAAACGTAGCGAGTATTATGCAGACCTCACCGACGGAAAAGCGTTGGAATCGCTTGCTTGGGACAACGAAGGTTGGTTCGGTATGTACTACCACCACGGTTTGACCAACGAACAGAACATTAATGAAAGAAATTCCAATGCACCTAACGGTATCGGTACTATCGGTTTCGACCTCGGCGGTTCTTACGCGCTGTCGCAGGTTCGCGTAAACACTTTCTTGGGTAACAACTCGGGTATATCTGTTCCCGAATCGATTGCGCTTGAAATTTCTTCTGACGGCGTAACCTACCGTGAAGTAATGCGCCAAGATTTTGAAGCTGTAGATCCTGCCGGCGCAAACGCAAGATTGGTAGACTGGGTTTACTTCAGCTTTGCCGCTCCCGAATCTGCAAAGTTCGTTCGTCTTAACTTCGATTTGAGAGATGGTTCTACAATGGCATTTATCAATGAAATCGAAGTATTCGGCGTGGAAGAAAAACCCGAAGAACCCAAGGGCGAAAACGTAGCACTCGGCAAGGATTACGAAGGTGGTAAAGTTTCTTCCGCAGGCGGTTACTCCGCTAACCTTACCGACGGTGTTGCAAGTACCGCAGAAAAATATGATGCAAACTGGTTTGGTCTTTACT
This sequence comes from Eubacteriales bacterium, assembly GCA_045652305.1. Lineage (GTDB taxonomy): Bacteria > Bacillota > Clostridia > Oscillospirales > CAG-382 > Coliplasma. The sequence goes on along the minus strand of JAZRUB010000082.1, from coordinate 7,303 downwards.
ACAATAAAGATGCTACCGGTGACAAGGTAAACGCTCCTGACGGAATTGGTACAATTATCGTTGACCTCGAAGAAGTCGTTGGCGGTATCACCGGTATCAAAGCACACGTTTGGAACCACAATAAATCCGGCATTGCTGCTGCTAAGAGCATTACCGCGTTCATTTCCGAAGACGGAACAACCTATACCGAAATCGGCAAACTTAATATTCCTTCGGGCGACGCACCCGATTGGGCAATTATCAATACTGATAACGTTTCTGCAAGATACGTAAAACTTGCTTTCGAAACTCAGGCTGTTTGGACCTTCCTTAACGAAATCGAGGTTATCGCAGACCGCAACTACGTTCCCGAAGACCCCGAAACTTCCGAACCCGAAGTTTCTGAACCCGAAGTTTCCGACCCTGAAGTTTCCGAACCCGAAGTTTCCGACCCCGAAGTTTCTGAACCTGAAGTTTCTGACCCTGAAACTTCCGACCCCGAAACTTCCGACCCTGAAGTTTCCGAACCCGAAGTTTCTGACCCTGAAACTTCCGACCCCGAAACTTCCGACCCCGAAGTTTCCGACCCTGACGGAATTATCGGTGACGTAGACTTCGACGGTGACGTTGATGCTGCCGACTACGTTCTCGTTAAGCGTGCGGTTTTGAAAACCTACGAGCTTAGCGAACAACAAAAACTCGTTGCAGATATCGATGCCGATTCCGACGTTGATGCAACCGACTACGTTCTCGTTAAACGTATCGTTTTAGGCTCTTATAAAGTCAAAGAGTAAATAAACGGCAAACAAATAATAAGACGTCGCATGGATTTAACCCCATGCGACGTTTTTATTTAAGACTATTGCACGAAACAGAAGAGATGGTTTTGTGCAATGCGACAAAAAAACAACCACGAACGAATTTGTTTTTAATATCGTTGACAAAAGGTGACTTCTTGTGGTATCATGAAAGTCCCGCTTAAGGCGAGATTTTTTATTCGGAGGACCTTTATGAAATCTATTAAACACATAGTAACATTGTGTTTATCGCTCGTGATGATATTTTCGCTCATTATCACATCGGGCGTTATGACCGCATCTGCAGTAGCAGGGGCAGGTATACAGAAGACGAGTTTCCGTTCCTACGGTATTGACGTTTCTTACTGGAATGTTGCCGTTGGCAGCTCGCTTGACTTTTCGCGCGTTAATTTTGCAAAATTGAAGGCTGACGGATGTCAGTTCGTTATTCTGCGTATTGGTTATGAGGCAAGTGCATCTCGCCAAGATACCATAGACGAAACGTTTGTTGAATATTATAAACGTGCGCGTGCTGCAGGTATGCCTTTGGGCGTATACTTCTATGCTCTTACTACCACAAAATCAGGCGCAGCAGCCGACGCGAAGTGGGTAATCGACGTTATCGAAAAGAATAACATGTATTTTGAATACCCCATCTATTACGATATAGAAGCTGAAGCACACATGTCTCTCACTTCTTCCCAAATGGAAGCACTCTGTCTCGGTTGGTGTGAAACATTGGAAGCGGCAGGCTATTTCCCCGGTATTTACGGTGGCGGAAGCCAGGTTATTGATAAACTTTCGAGTTCTTTCAAAACCAAATACGACCTCTGGTATCCCCGTTATAAATCTAATAATGAAGGAAACCAACACGCAGCCAACGCTTACGACTTCAGTGACTACTGCGGTATGTGGCAACATGCTATTTATGGCTACTATGACGGATTGGCAAGCAGTTCGGTTGACATGAACGTCTGCTATAAGGATTATCCTGCTATAATGAAGCAGTATGGCTACAACAACTGCGTACCCGATAAGCCTGATTTCGAAGGCCAGAACATAGCTCTTAACAAAACTTACGAAGCAACTACTTACGGTTCGTACACCGCAAACCTTACCGACGGAAAGGCTGCAAGAAACCTTTCTTATGACGCTAACTGGTTTGCATTCTACAACAATGCTTCTGCTTCCGTTACCAATGCGCCCAACAAAGTAGGCTCCGTTGTAATCAATCTCAACGGCAAATTCGATATCAACGGCATTAGAATCAATGCGGTTCAGAACGAAACTTCGGGCGTAGGTATTCCTACCTCTGTTAGAGCATATCTTTCCAGAGACGGTAAAAATTGGGGAACGGCAACCTCGCTTACCATTCCCACAAATACAACAAAGGATATCGCCTACATAATCAAGGGCGCGGTAGACGGCGTTACATCTTACGTAAAACTTGAATTCACACTTGGCGCAAAGCCGTTCTTCTTCCTTAATGAAATTGAAGTTTACGGTACGGCAACTACCGCTGACTATTCTCCGGATTTACCCTCCGTTGAACCTTCCACAGATAAAAACCTTTCTCTCAATAAAAAATACACCACCACTTCTCCCAACAGAAACGATGCATTCGACGACGACGGTGTAAGATTAACCGACGGCACAAAGCGCCAAATCAATGTTAACCTTTTAGGCGCGAACGGCAAACCTTATTATTCGGGTTGGAACTCCGAAAACTTATCCGAAGGTTTCTCGATAGAAGTTACCGTTGACCTCGAATCTTCTCAGGAATCCGATAAGTACGTTGCATACATGGCAGGCGGCAACTGGGGCATCGAGCTTCCCAAGGACGCTATTTCCATGAAGGTTTATGCTTCCGACAATGCAAACAGCGGTTTTGAACTTGTTGCATCTGCAAACCTCGGTTCTGCAAAACTTCTTCAGGGCGCAGGCACAAATAACAACAGCTGGAGCCTTTATGCGGTTACCGCTTCCGCAACCCAAAAAGTTAACGCACGTTACATTAAACTCGTTCTCACTCACAAGCCCGTCAACAGCGACGACGGCAAACTCTTCATCTGGCTTGACGAAGTAGAAGTGCTTTCTACCGTAAATGGCGGTTCTTCCGACACCGAAACTCCCGAACCCGAAGTACCTGTTGGTAACAACGTAGCATTCGGCAAGGATTACGAGGGCGGCAAGGTTTCCTCCGCGGGTAGTTACTCCGCTAACCTTACCGACGGCAAAGCACATAACGTAGGTTCTTTCGACTCTAACTGGTACGCACTTTACTACAACAAGGGTGCTACCGAAGATAAGATTACCGCACCCGGCGGTATCGGTACTATCATCATCGACCTCGAAGAAGTTGTTGACGGTATTAAAGAAGTAAAAGTTCACGTATGGAACAGTAACGCTAACGGCATACTTCCTGCAAAGAGTATCAAACTTCTCGTTTCCGAAGACGGAACCACCTATAACGAAATCGGCGACCTTGCTATTCCTGCCGGTAACGACCCTGCTTGGGCAATCATTAACACCGACAACATTTCTGCACAGTTCGTTAAACTTGTAATAGAAACTCAGTCTACTTGGACCTTCTTGAACGAAATTCAAGTTATAGCAGACCCCAACTACGTTCCGGAAGAGGATACCTCCGAACCTGAAGTTTCTGACCCTGAAGTTTCTGACCCTGAAGTTTCCGACCCCGAAATCGAAGGCACCCTCGGCGACGTTGACGAAGACGGTGACGTTGACGCGGCTGACTACGTTCTCGTTAAACGTGCGGTTCTTAACACCTACGAACTTAGCGAACAGCAAAAACTCGTTGCAGATATCGATGCAGACGGTGACGTTGATGCTACCGACTACGTTCTTGTTAAACGTATCGTTTTAGGCACTTATACAGTTCAATAATAAACCGATATATAAATGTCGCACAGGTCTAACCTGTGCGACATTTTTTCTTTGCTTTGGTGCACAAAACTGACAGAAGACATTTGTTGACAATGCACAAAAATAATTTTTCCTATGGTAAAAAATATACAAATAGTTGACAATTACTTGAATGTGTGGTAACATTAAGGCAATGTGAAAAACAAAATGGAGGATTTTCGACATGTTTATGAAGAAACTTGTTTCGGTAGTGCTTTGTCTTGTGCTCTTAATGGCAAGCGTAGTGGCACTTATTCCCGAAATGAAAACAGACGTATCGGCAGCTACATACAGAACTGCAGCTAACGGTCCGTCTTCTTCCTATAAAGGAAGTAAATATTACCAACACTATCAAAGAATCACCCTTACGGGCGATAACGTTACTGATACGTTGGCACTCGCGCTTTCTCAGCTCGGTTACCACGAAGGCGCATCGACCAGTGATATGGACGGTATTTCCAGCAGTAGCGGAAACTATACCGAATTTAACTATAACATGGGTAACTGGGGCTCGGGCTATACCTATGAATGGTGTGCAACCTTCTGCTCGTGGGCACTTTATCAGTCCCATACTACTAACCAAGGCTCGATGAGTGACTGGTGTCGTAGGCATTCGGGCGACTCCAATTATATTTGGCGTGAAGTCGGTTGTCCTGCTTGGGTTTCTAACCTCAAGTCCGCAGGCAGATGGAAGTATTCGCAGTATCACGGCGGCTCCTATAAGCCTCAACCCGGCGACCTTATCTTCTTCCGCAGCGCAGCACATATCGGTATGGTTGTATATTCCGACAGTAGCTATGTTTACACTATTGAAGGTAACACCAGCGACCAAGCCGGCATCGAACCTGCAGGCGGCGGCGTATTTTTCAAAAAGTATGCGTTGAACAATTCCGGTATCGACGGTTACGGCGCACTCCCCTACAAGACCAACTCTTCTGTTAAGAAGATTGACTACAGCGGTGCAAACCCCACCACAGGTCTTTACATATCCAACGCTGTAAAATATGTATATTCTTCTGCTACCAGCACTACTGTTATCACAAACATGCCCAGATTCACCATGTTTGAAGTAACCGATATTTCCAATGGCAGATTGAAGGCAACCTATACCACCTCTTCGGGTCAAACCGTTACCGGTTGGGTTATGAACAACACCGACAGAGTTATTCAGCTCACTCACAAGGCTGCCGAAAACGTATCTATGACACTTAAGTGCGTAGATGAAAAGGGCAATGTTATTAAAACTCAAACCTTGACCGGTCCCAAGGGCACAACCGCAACTATTCCTGCTCCTGCAATCACCGGCTACGTTTGCACTCAGTCTTCTGTTTCCGCTACCTATACCAGCGGCGCAACCATAACCCTTACTTATAAGACTCTTCTTGATGCGACCGTTGCTGCCGCAGGTGCAACTCGTTATTGCGATTACACCCCCTCGGCATTGGCAACTCTCCGCTCGGTATATAACCAAGCGGTTACAATGCAAAAGAACACAAGCGCAACTATTGACCAGAAAACACAAATGGCAACCCAACTTCAAAATGCCATTAACAATACCATTTTCAAAGACACCGTAATTTCCAAGGGTAAAACCTATACCACTACTGCTACAACCCGTACAGACAACTGGAAAGATGACGGCAAACGTCTCACCGACGGCACAAAGGGCAACTACGGTTCTGCTAACACCTACGCAGGTTGGGCACCCGGTAACAACGGCTCTGTTGAAGTTGTTGTAGACCTCGGTTCTAACGTTTCTTCGAACGTTTACCGTATCTATACCAGTGCTAATACCGAATGGGCTGTTAACGTTCCTACACAGTTGACCGTTTATACCTCTACCGACAACAAGACCTTTACTCCTGTTGGATTTACCGATAGTGAAACTGCTACCGCTACCAACGGTACATGGACCAACTACACCATGACCGTTAGAACGAACGAAGCAAAGTCCGCTCGTTATATCAAGTTCAAGGTTACCGGAGCTTCGGGTCACATCTGGCTCGAAGAAGTAGAAGTTGCTTCTGCCGGCATCGGCGCAAAGGACCAAATCTACGTTGACGGTATCAATACCAAAGTATCAAGCGGTAAAACCGTATTGTTCACTCCTGCATTCGGTGACATCACCACTGCAACCGCAAACCATAAGTACACCTTGAATATCGTTGCAAAATGGAGCAACACCAGCAATTCTTACGTTGTTAAGCGTGTTTCCAAAGGAACCGGAGATACCACTCCTGCAATCAAACTTGCAAGCGACGAAATTCTTATTGCATCTCACGCTTGGGAATACTCGGTTACCAACCCTGTATACTTCAGCGAAAACAACTATGTAAAACTCGAATCTTTCAAAGTAGGCAACACATTGTATCTTAACAATGTTAACGTTGCAAACGCAACTCTCGGTGCAACCGCAACCGTTTCTATGACCGCACCGAACAAAACTCCTATCGACTATTCAAACCTCGTATACGGTAAAGACTACACTGCTCTTACCAAACCCAACAGAAACGACTCCTTCGATGACGACGGCATTAAATTGACCGACGGCATGAAGAGTTCCTTTAATGTAAACTTATTGCCCTCTTATTCCGCATGGAAAGCACCTGCTGATACAAAAGAGTTCTCGGTTGAATTGTTGTTCGACCTCGGCAGCGTAAAGAAGAGCGACACTTATAAGGCATACTTCGCAGGCGGTACATGGGGCATCGCGCTTCCCAAGGATTCTATCTCTGTAGAGGTATACGCTTCTGATAAAGAAGACAGCGGATTCGAACTCATCGCATCTACAAAAACAGGTGATGCAGTTCTCGTTGAAGGCACAGGCAAAGACGACGGCACTTGGAGTCTTTACACCGTAACCGCAACTGCTAAAGAAGCAGTATCTGCGCGTTATATCAAGCTTGTGGTTAAACATAAAGAAGTTGCTGATAAAGAATCTCATATCTGGATCGACGAAGTAGAAGTGTTCAACTTCAAGGTTGACGGCACAACTGCGGAAGTTCCTTCCGGTACCGACTATCAGAACGTTGCGTTCGGCAAGGATTATGAAGGCGGCAAAGTTTCTTCTGCAGGTACACAGTACTCCGCTGACCTCACCGACGGTAAGGTACATAACGTAGGTTCGTTCGACTCTAACTGGTATGCACTTTATTACAATAAGAGTGCTACCGCTGATAAGATTACCGCACCTGACGGCATCGGTACTATCATCGTTGACCTCGAAAAGCTTTATAAAGGAATCTCTGAAGTAAAGGTTCACGTATGGAACAGCAATGCAAACGGCATACTTCCTGCAAAGAGCATTAAACTTCTCACTTCCGAAGACGGCACCAACTATACCAGCGTTGGCAACCTTTCTATCCCCGCAGGTAATGACCCTGCATGGGCAACTATCAAAACTAACAGTATCTCTGCAAGATACATTAAACTCGTTGTTGAAACTCAGTCCACATGGACCTTCTTGAACGAAATTGAAGTTATAGCTGACCTCAACTACGACCCCAATGGCACTCCTTCCGAACCCGAAATTCCTACTCCTACTCCCAGCGAAAGCACCAACATCGCATTTAACAAAGATTACGTAGGCGGCGATGCAGCGA
>JAZRUB010000081.1:0-10004 GCA_045652305.1 Eubacteriales bacterium | reverse complement strand
CAAGGGTTCTTTTAAAATTAGACGTTAACAATAAAAATGTCGCAAGGCAAAACCTTGCGACTTTTTGTTTATGGATTTCAATCGACTTTATACGTGCCTAAAACGATGCGTTTTACGAGAACGTAGTCTGTTGCATCATTTATATTTATCGCAAGATTTCCATAATGATAACGATTAAAATTATAATCACGCCAACTATATTTGCTATGATTGAGAAATTGTTTTCGGATTTGTCGTTAGATGAAATGTTTGCTCCCCAATGTACCGTTGCATTGCAGTTATCTAGCCAGCCGGAACTCCAGCTTTCAGGTTGTGATTCCGCTTCGCAATATATATCGGTTAGGCTGTCGCAATCATAAAATGCCTCATCACCTATACTTGTAACCGAATCGGGAATTTCTATGGTTGTTAGGCTTGTGCAATTGTAAAATGCACTATGGCCTATACTTGTAACCGAATTGGGGATGTTTATGCTTGTTAGGCTGTCGCAAAATTGAAATGTAGACCCGCCAATACTTGTAACGGAATCGGGAATTTCTATGCTTGTTAGGCTTAAGCAAAAGGAAAATGCAGCCTCGCCAATACTTGTAACGGAATCGGGAATTTCTATGGTTGTTAGGCTTAAGCAATCGGAAAATGCAAATTTACCTATTCTTGTAACAGAATTCGGAATTTCTATGCTTGTTAGGTTGCCGCAACTGCGAAATGCCCAATCGCCTATTTCTTTAACAGGCAAACCGTCAAATTTGGCAGGAATCACAACCTCGGTTGCGTTTTCACCACAGTCCGAAACGATATAATACGTTCCGTCATCGCTAAGGGTGTATTCTACACCTTGCGAGTCGGTTTCTTCTGCCGAAACGATAAACATTGACAGCGGAACGAGTGAGAGTATCATTACTGCCAAAAGTATGACAGAAAAAAGTCGTTTCATCAAAATTCTCCTTTGTTTTTTCATGTTGTCATAATAACACTATACATCTGTGTTGTCAATAAATTTATTGTCAAGGTGTAAATTTGAAACAACTATTTGTAGTGAATGGGTTTATCCTATTCCCTACAAGGGTTCTTTTAAAATTAGACGTTAACAATAAAAATGTCGCAAGGCAAAACCTTGCGACTTTTTGTTTATGGATTTCAATCGACTTTATATGTACCCAAAACGATGCGTTTTACGAGAACGTAATCGGTTGCATCGACGTCGGAATCGGCATCGACATCCGCAACGAGTTTTTGTTGTTCGCTAAGTGCGTAGGTATTCAAAACCGCACGTTTGATTAAAATGTAGTCCGATGCGTCAACGTCGTCATCTCCGTCTATGTCACCGAGGGTGGGTTTTGAGGTGTTAGTCATCTCGCAGCCCCAATGCACTGTTGCAGAACAATTGTAATTCCAATCTTCATTCCAACCTTCGGGTTGTGATTCCGCTTCGCAATATATGTCGGTTAGGCTGTCGCAATATTCAAATGCCCAATCGCCTATGCTTGTAACCGAATCGGGGATTACTATGCTTGTTAGGCTTTTGCAATATGCAAATGTCTCACGGCCTATACTTGTAACCGAATTGGGGATTTCTATGCTTGTTAGGCATTCGCAATATGCGAATGCCCAATTGCCTATACTTGTTACAGAATTGCCCATGTCTATGCTTGTTAGGCTTGTGCAAGCGTAAAATGCATCATCGCCAATAATTTTTGTATCGTCATGAATAGTAAGTGACGTAATATTCTTTGACGTAACATCAATCAACGCCAAATATGGGTTGTTTGAGTTTCCAAGATATTTTCCACCGCTATGTTCAATATATTGTAAATTATCACAGCCGTAAAAAACAGAAACGCTTATACTTGTAACAGAATCTCCTATCACTACGCTTGTTAGGCTTGTGCAATAGAAAAATGCAGCTTCGCCTATAGTTGTAACCGAATTGGGGATTTCTATGCTTGTTAAACTTGTGCAATTATAAAATACCCAACCGCCTATACTTGTTACAGAATCTCCTATTACTACACTTGTTAGGCTGTCGCAATCGTAAAATGCCGAATCGCCTATTTCTTTAACGGGAAGACCGTTAAATTCCGCAGGAATTACAACCTCGGTTGCGTTTTTACCACAATCCGAAACGATATAGTACGTTCCGTCTTCGCTAATTGTATATTCCACACCTTGCGAATCGGTTAATGTTTCTTCTGCGGAAACGGCAAACATCGACAGCGGAACGAGGGAGAGTATCATTACAGCCGAAAGTACGACAGATAGAAGTTTTTTCACGACTTTTTCTCCTTGTTTTTTCATGTTATCATAATAGCATTATACATCTGTGTTGTCAATAAATTTATCTTTACGGTGCATTTTCAAAACCATACAATAAAAAGAAGATTTTTGCCGTTGGCAAAAATCAACCTCACTTCTTACCTCTTACTTCTTACCTATTACCTCAAAAAAGGCCGTTGCGGATTTTCCGTAACAGCCTTTTTGTTATTCAACTAATATCGGTTTAAAATCTACCCAATCGGCAGAGATTAAAGTCAGTTTTGCACCTGCGATTTGGTGAACCAATCTCGACTTTTGCGCGCCGTGAAGATGTCCGTAATAAACGCGTTTGATTCCGTATTGATTTATAACCTCGCAAATGCGCTCACACTTTACGCCACCGTAAGAAGGGGGATAATGCAGGAACACCAAAATCTCTTTTTCGGGGTGTTGTTCTTTTATCCTAAGCCCTGCGAGAATCGACGTTCTTAGTCTTTCTGCTTCGCGGTTGACAATCTTTTCGTCGTCGGGACCGTAATTCGATTCGGGAAACCAACCGCGCGTACCGCAAATGATATGGTTTTCCACCAAATATGCGTTATTGAACAGAAAGTCGATGCTGAACGCACCAATACGGTCACGAAACTCGTAAAGCTTCTTCATCGTCTGCCACCAAAAATCGTGGTTGCCTTTGACGATGATTTTTTTGCCGTTAAGCTTTTCGATGAACTCAAAATCGGCTAACGTATCTTCGGTACGCATACCCCAAGATATGTCACCTGCGATTATAACCGTGTCCTCGGGCTTGACTGTCGATTGCCAATTATCAAAAAGCCGTTCGGTATGGTTTTCCCAACGCGGACCGAAAATGTCCATCGGCTTATTTGTCGAATGCGAAAGGTGCAAATCGGCAATCGTAAAAATCGACATTCTTGCTCTCCCTTATAATTTTTGGATTTTTGCGAATAATACAAATATACTACACGAAAGGAACTTTTAAAAATGAATGAAATATCTTTTAACCAAGTCCCCAAGCATATCCACGGCATCAGCTGCAGCGTTATGAACTGCGCATACCACGACGGAGTGCACTACTGCACCGCGCCGAATATTACCGTCGGCCCGTCGACCGCGACCAACAGCTCTCAAACCGTTTGCGCGACCTTTAAGCCCAAGCAGTTTTAATTAAAGGTTTGCGTTAAAACTCAAAGCGAATTTATCATTTCGCTCGGTTCGACGGTTTTGGTAAACCTTACCTCTGCATTGCGAAGGTCTGCAAGGTTTGACGGAATTGCAGTCTTTGTAACGGCAAAAAGTTTGTCCAACGCGTCGAAATCGTCGCTCGGAACTTCCTCGCCGAGTGCCGAAAGAACGGCAGGTGCGAACTTATAGGGCGAAGCGGTGGAAACGACAAGCATTTTATTGCCCGTTTCCGACTTATACCGCTTTGCCGCACTTGCCGCAACGGCGGTGTGCGTATCGCAAAGGTAACCGCATTCCTTGAAAAGTTCGAAAATCGTCTTTGCCGTTTCTTCTTCAGAACAAGCGAAACCTGCAAAATCTTCTCTTATTATATCCATAGTTGCGTCATCAAGCGTGTAAATACCCTCTTTGACAAGTTTTTCCATACATTCGCGTGTCTTTTCCGCACCTACGGTGAACCACAAAAGAGGTTCCAAGTTGCTCGTAATAAGAATATCCATAGACGGCGAAACGGTGGTAAAGAACTCACGTCTGCGGTCGTAAACGCCTTTGTTTATGAAGTCGGTCAAAATATCGTTGCGGTTTGACGCGCAAACGAGTTTGCCCAAGGGCAATCCCATCTTCTTTGCGATATATGCCGCAAGAATGTTGCCGAAGTTGCCGGTAGGAACGGTAACGTCAAGCAAATCGCCGTACTTTATTTCCCCCTCGGAAACGAGGTCGCAGTATGCGGAAATATAGTAAACTATCTGCGGAGCAAGTCTGCCCCAGTTAATCGAGTTTGCGCTCGAGAAGAAATAGCCCTTTTCGGAAAGCATCTTCTTTGCGTTTTCGTCGGCAAATATCGCCTTAACTCCGCTTTGAGCATCGTCAAAGTTGCCTTTTATCGAAACGACGTCGACGTTATTTCCCTTTTGAGAAGCCATCTGCTTCTTTTGGATATTCGAAACACCGTTTACGGGGTAGAACACCTTAATACGAACGCGGTCAACGTCGCAATAACCCTCAAGCGCGGCTTTGCCTGTGTCACCGCTTGTCGCAACGAGGATATATGCGTCCTTCTCCTCGCCCGTTTTGCCGAGCGACAACGAGAGAAGTCTGGGCATTATCTGCAACGCCATGTCCTTGAACGCACTTGTGGGGCCGTGCCAAAGCTCGAGAAAATAATCGTCGCCCACCTTTGCAATAGGTGCGGCAGGACCGTTGAATTTCTCTGCGCTGTATGCCGCTTCTGCAGCATTTTTAAGTTCCTCTGCCGTATAGTCGGTAAGGAAAAGCGACAAAATATGTGCCGCACGTTCGGTATAGCTCATACCGACGAGCGATTCTATATCGTTTTGGCTAAGCAACGGCAAGGTTTCGGGAACGTAAAGTCCTCCATCGGGTGCCAATCCCCTTTTAATAACGTATGCCGAAGTTTGTTTTTCGCTGTTTGGAGTACGGGTGCTAATGTAGTTCATGTCCTATTTCCCCAATCCTTGATATGATTTATTTCCTCAACTTCGCCCTCGGGCGAAAGATAAATTTCGATAACGTCTATCCGTTCTTTATATATTGTGCTTCGTTTTTCTATCCCGAACGGATAAAAAACCTTAATTTTTCTGCCTGAAACGTACATTCTTTTAAAATCCAACGCTGTATTTTTGATTTTTTGCAGTTTATATTCATCAACAGCGTCAGACGGTCTGCCGAACGCATCGTTCGAGCGCGTTTTCACCTCGAAATAAACGAGCTTTCCGAAGCGATAGCCTATTAAGTCTATCTCTCCGCCACGCGACAGAAAATTGTTGGATAATATGCGCCAAAAGCGCTTTTTTAAATATTTTTCGGCAATTTCCTCGCCGTATCTGCCGATTTCCTTTGCCGTTTTTTTCATTTTTCGTTCCCGAGCAGTTTTTTAAGAAAACTCGGTCGGTGAATCGGGCTGACTCCAAGCGAAAGCAAAGCTTCTCTGTGCGCTTTCGTGGCATAGCCCTTGTGCTTTCCGAGTCCGTAACCGCCATATATTTTTTCCATCTCGTCTAAAAGTCTGTCCCTTGTGACCTTTGCCAAAACCGATGCGGCGGCAATAGAGGGACAACGGGAATCGCCCTTGATAACGGGTACGGCGCGTACGTTAAATCCGCGCACAATGTTTCCGTCGGCAAGTACCAATTCGGGTTTACGCTTTAATTTCGCAACCGCGCGGTTCATTGCGAGCATGGATGCGTTTAAAATATTGTATTTTTCTATTTCGTAAACCTCGGCGTGTCCGACAGCGCAGTCAATACAGCTTTCGCGGATAACCTCATACAGCTTTTCGCGCTTTTTGTCGGTGAGCTTTTTGGAATCGTCAAGCCCTTCGATATACAATCCGTCGGGCAAAATCACCGCCGCCGCGACAACGGGACCGGCAAGAGGGCCTCGTCCTGCCTCGTCGCAACCGCAAACCCAAGTTTCGTTGCCGATACGAAAAGATATTTCATACTGCCAATCGAGTGACATATTTTCACGCCCTGTCAAGTGTTATATAGCCTATCTTACCTGCACGGAATTCGTCAAGAATAACGCTTGCGGCACGGTCCTCGTCGATAACTCCGCCCGAGCGCAAAAATCCACGTCGACGCGCTATTTTTTCGAAAACGTCGTAATCGCTGTCCTCGTCGTTTAATTCTATTCCGAATCTATTTACCAAACAGTCGGAATAGTTTTCTCTTATTAATCCAATCAAACGGCAGGAAAGCTCCAAAGTGTCTAAAATATCGTCTTTTATCGAGCCTAAGCACGCAAGCTTTACCCCGACAAGCTCATCATCGAACTTGTGCCAGAGTATACCCGGAGTGTCGGTAAGCTCCAGTCCCAACGAGGGGACCGAAATACGCGAATTATGCCTTGTTACACCCGGTCGGTCTTGCGCTACCGCCTTTTTCGTTCCGCTTATGGTGTTGATAAGCGTGGATTTTCCGACGTTGGTTATTCCTGCGACCATCGCCCTTATGGGACGTTTAATTCCCCTTGCGGCATCACGTGCGAGTTTTTCGCTCATCAAGCTTTTTATGCCGTTTTGAATACTTTTTATGCCCTGACCTGTTTTGCAGTCGATTGCAATAACCTCTCTGCCCGAGGATTTAAGCGCAAGCTCGAACTTTTTTGTTTCGTTCTTGTCGGCAAGCGAACACTTTGTCAACAAAGTAAGGGTTGGCTTGTTGCCGAAAAGGCTTTTAAAATCAGGGTTGGTGCTTGAAATAGGAGCACGGGCGTCGAGCAGTTCGATAACCATATCGATATTGGGTAGCGTTTCTTTGATAAGACGCTTCGCTTTCGCCATGTGTCCGGGATACCAAACTATCTCTGCCATTGTGAACTCCTTTCACTAAATACTAATCACTAAATATTATTCAACAAACCCGAAATTCGGGGTTATACGTAAAATAACTCTGCCGAGTATACGGTTTTCGCTTATTTCACCGTATTCTCTGCTTCGGCTGTCCTTTGAGTTGTTGCGGTTGTCGCCCATGACGAAAACCTTGCCCTCGCCTACGGTAAATTCAGCAAGATAGTCGGGAACGTTCGTACCGTTCATCCAGACGTCTTCGCCCCAACGCTGTTTTTCTTCTTCATGCATGGGTTCGATATACGGCTCGTCAAGCTTCACACCGTCAACGTAAACTTCCCAATGCTCGTAATCAATGTAGACGGTCTGTCCCTCGGTTGCGATTACTCTTTTGATTATGGGAGGTTCGGTATCTCCGTGATTTTCGGGGTTGATGACCACAATATCGCCTGTTTCGGGGGTGTAAAACAGATTCGAGATAATCAGCTTATCCTCGTTATAAAAGGTCGTCAACATCGAATCGCCGTCAACCGAAACGTAACGGAAAACGAAAAGGAATAAAACCATCATCAATGCCAATGCATAGCAAAAGGTTTCGAGATAATCGTAAATCGAAGCTGTGAAGCCTTTTTTCTTTTCTGTGACGGTTTCGGAACTGCTTTCGACGTTGCTCATATCAGAAAGCTCTATCGGAGAAACGTCTTGGCTATTTTCTTGTGTATCGTTAAGATTGTTTTCAAAATCGTTCATTAAAATCAATCCTTTAAGCACGTTTTGTGTTGGGTGTAATGCAATAAAACATAAGGTTTTTCTGTAGAATCAAAAGGGGAGATTTTCGAGCAAAAACGACGCTGAAGAGCGCAGATATACTCGCATATATCAAACGACGAGGCTATGTTTTAACCGAAAATAGCCCTTTGATATAAGGTTTTTCTGTAGGCTCAAAAGGGGAGATTTTCGAGCAAAAACGACGCTGAAGAGCGAAGACATACGAGCGTATTTCAAGCGACGAGGCTATGTTTTAACCGAAAATAAACCTTTGCTTTCTGTAGGTTCCAAAAGGAGATATTTTCGAGGAAAAACGACGCCGAGGAGCGCAGATATACTCACGTATATCAAGCGACGAGGCTATGTTTTAACCGAAAATAGCCCTTTTGGACTATAGAAAAAGGTGTCTGCGGAGAAACGCAGACACCAAAGAGCCGTTTTAGATTTTTTCCTTGACCTTAGCGTTCTTGCCGACCTTATCACGCAAGTAGTAAAGTTTTGCACGGCGAACTTTACCGTGACGAACAACTTCTACAGACTGTACGTTCGGAGAATGGATGGGGAAGGTCTTTTCGGTGCCAACACCGTAGGAAACTCTTCTTACAGTGAAGGTTTCGGAAATACCGCCGTTCTTTTTCGCGATAACGGTACCCTCAAAGATTTGAGTTCTGACTCTTGTTCCCTCGACGATTCTTTGTGCTACCTTAACGGTATCACCAACGTTGAATTCGGGGATTTCGGTTTTAAGCTGCTCATTTGTAAATGCTTTCAAAATATCCAAAGCTTTTACCTCCGTTTTTTCTAAGGCGTTCTTACTGAGCCGCAGAGGACCGCCCATAATTTTAACGACTAATTATAACACGTGAATCTTCAAAAATCAAGTGTTTTTGCGGATTTTGCTTTATTTTTTCTGTTTTTCAATATGTTGTATGGCACAACGTAATTTATCTCTATCGGTTGTGTTTGATTTTGCTAAATCCGAACACAAAACCGACAAATTACTAAATATCGAAAACTTTTTTAGTCTTTCGGGCGGAAACGAGAGAGGTAATAAAACACCTGAAGAACCGAGGTAACAAGGGCAGCGATATAGGTCAATGCGGCAGCGGAAAGAACCTTTTTCGCGCCTGAGAGCTCGTCTTGCTCCAACAGACGTGCGCTTTCCAAGGACTGCATTGCGCGTTTTGACGCGTTAAGCTCGACAGGAAGCGTGATTAACTGAAAAACCGCAACCATAGAGAAAAGCACAATGCCCAAAAGGTACAAGGTCAAGCCCAATTCGGCACTTGCAGCCGATGCGGCGTAGGTCATAAGACAGCCGATAACTATAAGCAACGGACCTATTCTCGAGCCGATGTTGCATATCGGTATAATCGTCATACGTAATTTTATCGGTAAATAATTGTCGGCATACTGCAATGCGTGACCTGCTTCATGCGCGGCAACGCCGATTGCGGCAATGCTATTGCTTCCGTACACAGAATCGGAAAGCGAAATGCTGTTACTTTTGGGGTCGTAGTGGTCGGTAAGATTACCTGCAACACGGCCTACGGGCACGTTATAAACTCCGCCTGCGTTAAGCACCGCTTTTGCGGCTTCCGCACCTGTAAGACCTCTGCGCGAGGCAGTTTTCGAAAACTTGTTAAACCTTGTTTTCACAAGCATTTGCGCCCATAATCCGAGCAACAACGCGGGAAGCATGAAAATTAAATAACCGAAATATCCGTACACGCGATACACCTCTTAAAAATTTTTATTTCGGCAATCGTTTCAGCGGTTTCGAGAGCAAAATTACTGCAATCAAGCAGAAAATCATGTTGCCGAGCATATAACCGCCGTTATAGAGAAGCGAATATAAAAACGATGCCGACGAATCAAAGGTCGAGCCGAAAAGCGAAACTTCGTCACCGACAGCGATTTTCCAAATAGTAACACCCGAAATAAAGTGTACTATAAACCTTGCAAACGAGCCGACAAGCGTACCGACGACAAGGCCCCATTTTTCATTTCTGAAAAAGCCTGCAACGCCTACGGCACCGTAGGCAAGTACGTAGTCGAGTAATACCGAGGGAAGTCCCCAACCGATACCTCCGCCTATAAGGCATTTCAAAAATCCGAATGCCAATCCCGCAGGCACAGCCCAAACAGCGCCTCTGCGCCATGCAAGCACGACAAGCGGAACCATTACAAAATCGATACTTCCGCCGTTACCCCAAAGGTCTATATTAAATGGCGGAAAGCGAAGCAGAGTAAGCACGAGTGAGAGCGCGATCATTATCGCAGACTCGCAGAGTGCGCGCAAATTTTTTGCCGTTTTTGTGTTTTTCATCCTTTTCATTATCCTTTCCGGAACTTCACGAAAAATACCAAAGTCCCAAAAATGAATAACATTTTCGGGACCCTCGTAACCTTAAGTCAATACGGCAAAAAGACGTATTCTCCCTACGGCGGCATTATCCGCATCAGG